>CBFGWJ010000230.1:0-4449 GCA_965652335.1 uncultured Gammaproteobacteria bacterium
CCCAGGCCTGGGCTGAAACCTACCAGACCATCGATCCCGGCGTGGTGGTGGCGGTGAGCGGCGGCGGCAGCGGCACCGGTATCGCCGCCATGATCAACGGCACGGTGGACATCGCCAACTCCAGCCGCGAAATCAAACCGGAAGAAATCGAGCAGGCCGAGAAGGGTGGTCGCCACCCGGTGGAACACATCGTCGGCTACGATGCGCTGGCCATTTTCCTGCATCCCAACAACCCCATCGATGAGCTGGATTACGCGCAGCTGCAGGCCATCTACGCCGATGGCGGCAGCGCCACCAAGTGGACCGACCTGGGCGTGGAAGTGCCCGGTTGCTCCGACCAGAGCATCATCGTGGTGAGCCGCCAGAACAATTCCGGCACCTATGCCTACTTCCGCGAGGAAGTGCTGGGAGACAGCGATTTCCGCCTCGGCACCCGGGACATGCACGGTTCCAAGGACGTGGTGGACCTGGTTGAAAATACACCTTGCGCCATTGGTTACAGCGGTCTGGCTTATGCCAATGATCATGTGAAAATGGCCTGCGTCGCACGCAATGAAGGTGATGCCTGTGTCATGCCTTCCGAGGAGACTGCGCTTGATCACACCTATCCAATCGCAAGGTCCCTGTTGATGTACACCAACGGCGAACCGACCGGCGCTGTCGGAGCCTATCTCAACTGGATCAAGAGCGATGCCGGCCAGTGCATTATCATGGAAAAGGGCTACGCGCCGATCAAACCCATCAGTTGCGCGACGCAGTAAGACCCACGGCACTACCTGAACCTGACAAACAGCGCCGGCCGCGCTCCTGCGCGGCAGCACTGGGGGCGATACGACCATGAGCCATTTTGAACAACGATTGCAGGCCGACCTGGGGGCGATCCGCGACTGGGTGTGGGAGATGGGCTCCGATGTGGAGCAGGCGCTGCGCAATGCCAAGCAGGCCTTGCTGCACGGAGACGAGGACCTGGCCTACGCCACGGTGCTGAACGATAACCCCATCAACCGCAAATCGCGCGCCTGCGACCGCATGTGCCATGCGTTCATCGCGCGGCACCTGCCGGGAGCCGGCCACCTGCGCGAGATCGCCGCCACCATTCGCGTCAACGTGGCGCTGGAGCGCATCGGTGACTATGCCGTCACCATCAGCCGTGAAGCGGTGCAGTTGCAGCATCCTTTGCCGGCGCATTTCGTCACTGAAGTCGATTCGCTGGCGGACAATTCCTTCCAGATACTGCACGAATCCCGCCAGGCGTTTCGCGATGACAACGCCGAACAGGCCAAGGTGCTGATGCGCATGGCCAAGCGAGTGGAACAGGAGATGGATGATATCTACGCCGACCTGTTCGACAGCGACAACGGCCTCAGCACGCGCAACCGCCTGAGCCTGTTCGTGGTGTTCAACATGCTCAAGCGGGTGGCCGACCAGGCCAAGAACCTGTGCGACCAGACGGTCTATGCGGTGCGCGGCATCGCCAAGATTCCCAAGGTGTACAACATCCTGTTCCTGGACGTGGCTGATTCAAACACCGGGCTGCTGGCCCTGGCGGTGGCACGCAAGAATTTCCCCACCCAGGCGACATTCCGCCTGGCCCAGAAGGGCGCCGTGGTCCAGCCCTCGGTGGAGCTGCGGCAGTTTTTGCAGGACAAGGGCCTGGAGAGCGACAAGCTGCAGAGCGAAACGCTGGCCAGCGTAGACCATGACCTGGGTGATTTCGAAGTGATCGTGGCTCTGCATGGCATGGTGCGTGATTACTTTGGAACACCGCCGTTCCACACCACGGCCCTGCACTGGGATATCGGCTCCGGCGAGCATGACTTTTCCGACCAGTATCGCCTGCTGCACCAGCGTACCCACGACCTGATCGAACTGCTGGCCGGCGACGAAGCGGCCTGATTCCGATGAGCAACCCCGTGGACAATTTGGCCTTGCCCACCCCGGCCGACTTCGACCGCCGCGGCAAGGACTGGTACATCGACAAGCTGGTGCAGATCCTGGTGTTCCTGGGGGGCATCTCGGCCATCGTTTTCATCATCGGGATTTTCGTATTCATCACCCGCGAGGGCCTGGGCTTCCTGGGTGAGGGCTTCAGCTTCAAGGAATTCTTTTTCTCGGCCAACTGGCGGCCGACTTCGGCGAAACAGGAAACCTACGGCATCCTGGCGCTGGTGGCAGGTACCGCGAGCGTTACCGGCCTGGCCATGCTGGTGGCCATTCCATTCTCGCTGGGCGCGGCGATTTTCATTGCTGAGTTTGCTTCCGGCAAAACCCGTGAATTCCTGAAAGTCAGCGTGGAATTGCTGGCGGCCATCCCTTCGGTGGTGTGGGGCTTCATCGGCCTGGCCATCATGAACCCCCTGATCATCGAGTTGTTCGATGTGCCGGTGGGACTGAACGTACTCAATGCCGGCATCATTCTCGGATTGATGGCGGCGCCCATCATGACTTCAATTGCCGAGGATGCGCTCAAGGCGGTACCGGATCGTTACCGCGAAGCCGCCGAAGCCATGGGCGCCACGCGCTGGCAGGTGATTTACAAGGTGGTTCTGCCGGCGGCGCGCAATGGCCTGCTGGGCGCGGTGCTGCTCGGCGTGGGGCGCGGCTTTGGCGAAACCATGGCCGTGCTGATGGCCACCGGCCACTCGATCAACATCCCGACCAGCGTGTTTGATTCGGTGCGTGCCCTGACCGCCACCATCGCCGCGGAACTGGGCGAGACGGCCATCGGCTCTACGCATTACGAAGCGCTGTTCACCATCGGCATCTTCCTGTTCGTGATCACGTTCATCATCAACATGACGGCGGACTTCATCGTCCGCGGCATTCGCAAGAGTTAGCTTGAGGACAGCCATGACCTTCCAGGCCACTGACATCAACCGCCGCAACCAGCGCGTGCAGAAAGCCTTCCAGTTCCTGCTGGGTGGCATGACGCTGACCCTGATGATTCCGGTTGGAATCATCCTGGTGATGCTGGTGGTCAAGGGCGGCCCGGCGATCAGCTTTGAATTCCTGTTCACATCGCCCACCAATGGCATGACGGCCGGCGGCATTTTTCCGGCGCTGCTGGGCACCATCTGCCTGGTGCTGGTGGGGCTGGTGGCTTCGGTGCCTCTGGGCGTGGCCGCCGCCATCTACCTCAGCGAATATGCACCGGACAACGCTTTTACCCGCGCCATCAACCTTGCCATCATCAACCTGTCGGGCGTGCCGTCCATCGTACACGCGCTGTTTGGCCTGGGCGCGTTTGTGATTTTCTTCAAGTTCGGCACCAGCATCCTGGCGGCCGGCCTGACGCTGGCCATCATGGCCCTGCCGGTGGTGATCGTGGCCACGCAGGAGTCGCTGCAGTCGGTGCCGCAGGCATTTCGCGAAGCCTGCTGGAACATGGGCGCCACGCGCTGGCAGACCATCCGTCGCGTGGTGTTGCCGAATGCCGTTACCGGCATCCTCACCGGCGTCATTCTCGAAGTGTCGCGCACCGCGGGTGAAACCGCACCCATCATGTTCACGGGCGCTGCTTTCTTCCTGCCGCTGCTGCCGCAGTCGGTGTTCGACCAGACCATGGCGCTGTCGCTGCACCTGTTCGTGGTTTCCACCCAGGTGCCGAACATGCCGGAACACCTGCCGTACGGCGTGGCGCTGGTGCTGATCGGCCTGGTGCTGCTGATGAACAGCCTGTCCATCGCCCTGCGCATGTACCTGCGTGGCAAGAAAAAATGGTGACGGAAGCGCAGCAGGTCCTGCCCGGCGTCAAGCTGGGTGTGAAGAACGTAACCATCAGCTACGACTCGAAGCCTGTGCTGAGCGATGTGAACTTTGATGTTCGGGAACACGAGATTTTCGGCATCATCGGCCCGGCCAATGCCGGCAAGACCTCATTCCTCAAGGCCGTGAACCGGATGGACATGTTCGACCCGAACATGGAGGTGGAAGGGCAGATTACCTTCAATGGCCTGGATGTGAGCAAGGTGAAAAACGTCTACGGCCTGCGCCGCCGCATCGGCGTAGTGTTTCCGCTGCCGGTGGGGCTGCCGCTGTCGGTGTACGACAACGTGGCCTTGTCTCCGCGGCTGGGCGGCATCAAGAACAAGGCGGACCTGGATGTGATCGTGGAGCGCTGCCTGCGTCGCGCCGCGCTCTGGGATGAAGTGAAGGACCGGCTGAACACCCTGGGCAGCCTGCTGTCCGGCGGGCAGCAGCAGCGCCTGACCATCGCCCGCGCGCTGTCGCAGGACCCCGAATTGCTGATGCTGGACGAGTTCTCCATCGCGGTGGACCCGGTGACCACCATGCGCATCGAGGATGTGCTGAAGGAACTGAAGCAGGAGATTACCATCATCCTCGTCACCAACCTGGTGCAGCAGGCGCGCCGGCTGGCCGACCGCACCGCGTTTTTCCTCGACGGACAGTGCGTCGAGGTGGCGGAAACCGAGGAACTGTTTACCGGCG
>CBFGWJ010000231.1:0-4433 GCA_965652335.1 uncultured Gammaproteobacteria bacterium
AACCGGACCATGATCCAGCAGAGCGGTGAAACACCTGCGCACCTCAGCGCCTGGAGCAAGGTGGTCACCAATTTCACCCTGGCGCAGGATGTTACTGCCAACCAGAACGGTATTAGCATTGCACAGGCTTCGGGTAACGAAGTAGCCAAGCGACTGTGGATCGACAAATACAAGATCAACGAATATTTCCTGCTGGAGAACCGCCAGCAAACAGGTTTTGATGCTGCCCTGCCCGGCAATGGCCTACTGATCTGGCACATCGATGAAGGTGCCGGCAGCAACGACGATGAAACCCACAAATGGGTGGACCTGGAAGAAGCGGACGGCCTGGAGCAACTGGATGCAAATACCAACGACGGCAATGATGGCGACCCGTTCAAGAGCAACACGGGCAGGACCACATTCAACGGTGGTAGCAATCCCGACTCCAGGAATTACGCAGGGGTTGATACCGGCATTGCGGTGACGAGTGTTTCCGCATCCGGTGCCATCATGACCACCGATATCACGGTATCGCCGTTCGTGGTGGGCGACCATGTGCGTTATGACGCGCTCGTGACTGGCGGAGCGATTGGTTACAACAACCCCACCGCCTGGCTTGGGCTCAATACACTGAACGACACAGGTTTTTCCCAGCTGGACGGCGTGGATGTGTTCGTCACCGATGATGTCGGCGCCACCATCGAATTCCGTTTTTACAACAGCCTGTCAGGCGGAGTGCCTACCGGACTGATTCATACCCAGGCCGGCATTGCCGCCGGGCCAGGCTGGAACCGCATCCTGCTGAATACACCGCAGTCGTTTCCACTGGGCGCCGAACGCGGCATCGTGCTGAAAATCGTCAACAACAGTGATGGATATCCGGTATCCGTGGATACCAGCGTTGCGGCATCGGGAAGAAGTTATGTGGACAGTAACGGCACCGGGACTTTCTCCAGCCTTTGCCCCAGTTTCTGTGGCGACCTGAACCTCATCGCGCTGTTCAGCGGCGGTAATACCGAGCCCGGCTTCACGCCGGGCTCGGCAGTCGCCAGGCAGCAGGGCAGCCCCGCTGGAGCTGCGGTGACCGTGGGTACGGTCAGCGATACGGAATCACCGGCTGGTGCATTGTCCGTCACGCCGGTGGCCGGCGGCACGGCCACCGGCATTACCGTGACCGGCATCAGCAACACTGACGGCACGATCACCGCCGCGCTGGCCGCGTCCTGCAGCGCCACCTCCGGCACGGTGCGCTTCCAGGTTTCGGACGGCTCGCTCACCGGCACCGGCGACCTGCAGGTCAATGTCTCGGCCAACAGCCAACCCACCCTGAGCTATGAGGCAAAGAGCATCAACTTCGGCGCATCGAGCACCCACGCCGCGCTGACCGGCCCCACTGACAACGGCACGGTGAACTCCGTCAGCGTGCAGGACACCGGCACCTACACCGGTACTGTTTCCGTCAATCCGGCGGGCCTTGTCAGCCTGTCCAACGCGCAGCCGGTGGGCACGCATACCATTATCATTCGCGCCACGGACAATTGCGGCGCTACCCGTGATGCCAGCTTCCAGTTGCAGGTGGATGCTATTTTGCCCGGTGCGCCGGTCATAGGCACGGCCACCGCCGGAAACGCCGAGGCTTCCGTCAGCTTTACGCCACCGGTTTCCGATGGCGGTGCTGCGATCAGTTCCTATACCGCCACCTCCAGCCCGGGCAATTTCACCGGAACCGCGGCAGGTTCGCCCATCACGGTTACCGGGCTGAGCAATGGCCAGGCTTATACGTTTACCGTGACCGCCACGAATTCGGTGGGTGAGGGGCCGGCCTCGGCTGCATCGAATGCCGTGACTCCGGCAGCGCCGCAAACCATCAGTTTCGACAATCCAGGTCCGCAGGATTTTGGCACCGCGCCAACCCTGTCCGCGACAGCCACCTCGGGCCTGCCGGTGAGCTTCACTTCAACCACTCAGTCGGTTTGCACAATCACCAGCGGCGGCGAGCTGACATTCGTGGAGACCGGCAATTGCTCGATCGATGCCAATCAGTCGGGCAATGCCGCCTGGCTGGCCGCGCCCACGGTCACGCGGGTGTTTGCGGTGGAGCCCGTGCTGCCGGACGCGCCGGTGATCGGCGTGGCAACCGCGGGCGACATGCAGGCCACCATCAGCTTCACTGCGCCGGGATTTGATGGTGGTGCGGATATCACCTCATACACCGTCACCTCCAGCCCGGAGGGGCTTACCGCCTCGAGCGCAGCATCGCCCATCACCGTCACCGGCCTCACCAACGGGCAGGCTTACACTTTCACCGTGGTAGCCACCAACTCCGTCGGTGACAGCTCGGCCTCGGCGCCCTCGAATGAAGTGGTGCCCCTGGTTGAGGAAGTATTCAAGGACGGATTTGAGTAGCCATTACAGCACAGCTCAAACTGGCTGGTGACCTACAATCGATGCAAAGGGCGGCACATCCCGGCGCTGGAAGGCAAATCTGGCTGATACAGTGGCCCAGCGAAATCATCGCCCCTGCAATCATCGAGGAGAAAGTACATGGCCGGAGTGGAACAGAAGGTCGCCCTGGTAACCGGCGCCGGGCGAGGTATCGGCCTGGCCGCTGCCCGTTTGCTCGCAGCGCGCGGCGCTCGGGTAATGTGCGTGGCGCGCTCCGCGGCCGAATTGTCCGCCACCGGACTGGATCATGTGGCCGCTGACCTGGGCACGCTGCAGGGTTGTGAACAGGCCGTTGATGCCACTGAACAGAGGCTGGGGCCGGTTGACATCCTGGTATGCAACCATGGATTGGGCTCGGCGCACGAACGCCTGCTGTGGGAGCAAACCCCGGAAATCTGGCGCCAGACCATGAGCATCAACCTGGATGGGCCGTTTTACCTCACCCGCCGGGTGATGGGCTCCATGGTGCAGCGTGGTTTTGGCCGGCTGGTGTACACCAGCTCCACCGCGGGCCTGGCGGCTGAATACAAAGGCAGTGCCTACAGTGCATCGAAGGCCGGCCTGCTGGGCCTGATGCAATCCGCAGCCCAGGATGGCGGCGCCCACGGCATTACCGCCAATGCGGTTTTGCCGGGCTGGGTCAAAACGGAAATGGCTGATCGCTCAGCGCAGGCCGAAGCGGACCAGCGGGGCGTGAAGCCCTCGCAGGTTTGGCAGGAGCGGGCAGCGCTGTATCGGGCGGGCCGCGTAGCCACTCCCGAAGAGGTGGCTGAAATGATTGCCTTCCTGGCTTCTGAAGAGTCCAGCGGCGTGAGTGGTGAATCGATTCGCGTTGCCCTGGGCAGCGTGGTGTAAAGAGAGCAGAGCGGAGCTTGAGTGAAACCGCTTTATGCGGTGATCTTTCCTGGCCTGATGATCAAGGGCTGCTTCACAGGGTCAGAACCAGCTTGCCCACGTGTTCGGATGATTCCATCAATGCATGTGCCGCGCCGGCTTGTTCCAGTGCAAAGGTTTTGAAAATCACCGGTTTGACCTGGCCATTCTCAATCAAGGGCCAGACATGCTCGTGCAAATTCGCTGCCACCGCTGCCTTGAATTCCAGAGTGCGGGGGCGCAAGGTGGAACCGCTGATGGTGAGCCGCTTGCGCATCACCTCCATGATGTCGAGTTCGGTTTTGGCACCACGCAGTGATGCGATGAACACCAGCCTGCCCAGTTCGCCCAGGCAACGCAGGTTTTTCGGTACGTAGTCCCCGCCTACCATGTCGAGGATCACGTCCACGCCTTTTCCCTGGGTGGCGGCTTTGATTTCCTCCTCAAAATCCTGGTTGCGGTAGTTGATGGCCAGATCAGCACCGAGTTTGATGCAAGCGGCGCATTTCGCGTCACTGCCCGCCGTGGTGAAGACCTTGCTGCCCATGGCTTTGGCAATCTGTATGGCGGTAACACCGATACCCGAACTGCCGCCGTGAACCAGCAGCGTTTCACCGGGCTGCAAGCGGCCATTGTCAAATACATTGGCCCACACGGTAAAAAAGGTTTCGGGCAGGGATGCCGCCTCCACCAGGCCCAGGCCTTTCGGCACGGGCAGCGCCTGGCCTTCGGGCAGGATGCAGTATTCGGCATAGCCGCCACCGGAAGTCAGCCCGCACACGCTGTCGCCCACATTCCAGCGGCCGGCTCCGGGACCGACAGCGACGACCACACCGGCAATTTCCAGGCCCGGCAGGTCGGAAGCGCCTTTGGGAAGCGGATACAGACCCTTGCGCTGCAGCACATCGGGACGGTTCACGCCGGCTGCCGCAACGCGGACCAGTATTTCGCCAGGACCGGGCTGAGGTACCGGTCGCTCCGCCGGTTGCAGGACTTCCGGCCCGCCCGGCTCGACGATTTCAATGACGCGCATGGTCTTGGGAAGGCTCATCGGTGTTCGTCTCCTTGCCGGATCACAGAATGTAGCGGCTGAGGTCTTCGTTGCCGGCCAGGGCTTCCAGGTGCTGGTCCAC
>CBFGWJ010000232.1:0-4432 GCA_965652335.1 uncultured Gammaproteobacteria bacterium
GGCCCCACACGCTTTTCCTCGCCAGTTTGATGTGTGAGATCTGCACCGGGATACCCGTTTCGCGACCGATCTGGATGATTTCGTCCAATGCCTCGAAGAACCAGCGGTCCTCGCTGCGCACATGGCTGATGTAGCGTCCGCCGTATTGCGCCGTCAACTGCGCCAGCTGCAGCACTTCCGAGGTTTCGGAATAGATGCCGGGGTCGTATTCCAGGCCGCTGGCCAGGCCCAGCGCGCCGGACTGGAGGTCGGCTTCCAGCAGGGTTTGCATCTGCTCGGTCTGGGCGTCGGTGGCGGGCTGTTTGTAATCCGCTCCCAGCACCGCATCACGCAGGGTGTTGTGCCCGGAATAGGAAGCCACGTTTACCGCTACCGGCTTACGCTCCAGTTCGGCATAAAAATCGCTGAGCGGCAGCGGTGAGCCGCCGTCCTGGCCAAAAATCACGGTGGTGATGCCCTGGCCGACCGCGGCCAGTGCCCCGGGCTGCCCGGCCAAACCCCGGTCGGCGTGGCTGTGGGTGTCGATGAAGCCGGGCGCCAGCACCTGGCCGCCGCCGTCCACCACCGCTTCGCCGGGCAAAGGCTCCAGCGCGCCCACCGCAACGATCCGGTCGTCGGCAATGCGCACCGAACCCGGAAAGGCCGCGGCGCCGCTGCCATCGACGATTTGCACATTGCTGATCAGCCAGCTGTTGACCGGCTCTGCCTCGATTGCAGTGGGCTCAGGCGACCGGCTGTCACAGGCATTGAGGGCGAAGCTGGCCATGACGGCCAGAAAGGTGCGGCGGATCACGACGTTGGTCATGGGATTCATATCAAAGCAGGTCCTTTATACGGTAGTAGAGCATTCCCAGCGCAACCATCTGGTTACCCAGGTAATTGCCGAAAGGTACGCGAATCTGCGGCATTTTTGCGAACAGGTCGAATTTTTCCAGTGTACCGCCCACGGCCTCGGCCAGCACTTCGCCCATGATGTGCGTGCAGTTCACGCCGTGGCCGGAATAACCCTGCACGTAGTAGATGTTGTCGTCGATTCGCCCCACCATGGGAATGCGGCGAATGACGATACCGATGCTGCAGCCCCATTCGTAATCGATGCGTACATTCTTCAGCTGCGGATACACTTTCAGCATGCGCGGTTCGATGGCTGCCCTGATGCTGGAGGGCACCCGCCCGGAGTAATTGCAGCGCCCGCCGTAAAGCAGCCGGCCGTCGGCGGACAGGCGATAGTAATCGATGATGTTGTTCAGCTCGCAGATGGCCACATCCCGCGGGTTGATCTGCCGCCGCACTTCCTCGGGCAGGGGTTCGGTGGCGATGATGAAACTGCCGGCCTGGAAGGTGGTGCCGGATAACCTTTGCTGCTCCAGATCGTGCCAGATGTGTCCGGCCATGATGACGGTATTGGCCACTACATGGCCCTGCGCCGTTTCCACCCGCGGCTTCGCTCCGTGAACGATGCGGCTTACCGGTGATTGTTCAAAAATCCGCACACCCAGTTTGGCGGCGGCCTGGGCTTCGCCGATGCACAGGTTCAGCGGGTGCAGGTGGCCGTCGCGGAAGTTCAGCAGCGAGCCCACATAGGCCTTGCTGCCACTGACTTCCGCCGTTTCTTTGGCATCCAGCAGGCGGTATTCCCAGGGAAAGCGGTGCTTTTCCATCAGCGCCACTTCTTCCTCGAGTTCCGCCATTTGCCTTTTCTTACTGGCCACGTCCATGTAGCCGGATTTGAGGTCGCAATGAATGCCGTATTTCTCCACGCGCTCGTGGATGATTTCGTGGCCGCGCCAGCGCATTTGCCACAGCAGGTCGGCATACTCCGAACCGAATTTTTTCAGTATTTTTGATTCACCGCTGATACCGCGGATCATCTGCCCGCCATTGCGACCGGAAGCGCCCCAGCCGATGCGGTTGGCTTCCAGCAGCACCACCTTGTAGCCGCGCTCGGCCAGGCTCAGGGCCGAGGCAACGCCGGTGAACCCGCCGCCGATGATGCAGATGTCCGCCTGCACCTCACCCTGCAAAACCGGGAAGTCGTCGTAGGGGTTGGCGGTGGCGGCGTAATAGGAGGCGACGTGGGGCTGGTTCTTGTACTGGTTTTTCATGCGTTCAGGTTACCATTTCCCTTGCCCTCGAAAACAGTCGAAAAACATGGAAATCAGGCAGGATGATCTCTCTGGCCCGGCCATCATTGCATTACTGCAGGAGCACCTGGATGAGATGCACCGCATCACACCACCCGGGAGTGTGCACGCACTGGACTTGGATGGGCTGCGTGCGCCTGAGATCACGTTCTGGTGCGCCTGGCAAGGTGATGAGCTGCTGGGTTGCGCAGCACTGAAGCAACTGGACTGCCGAAGCGGTGAAATCAAGTCCATGCGTACCGCCAGCCGGCATCGCGGCAAAGGGGTGGCGGCCAGCCTGCTGCAGCATGTGATCCGCGTGGCGCAACAACGGGCTTACACCGAACTGAAGCTGGAAACGGGTTCATTCGCCTGGTTCGAACCCGCCCGGGCGTTGTACCGCCGGCATGGTTTCGTGGAATGTGGTCCATTCGCGGATTACCGACCCGATCCGAACAGCGTGTTCATGGTGAAAAGCTTGCTGGCCAGCTGAAGCACATCCACCGGTTCCGTGGTCATGTACGCGCAGAATTGCCACCCCGGAAAGTGCTATTCTGCCCTTTGATCCATATTGCATGAGCCCGACTTGAAACGCTTCAGGAACGCCTTCTCCACCCAGGCTTTTGTGGTCACAGCAGACCTGGCGCTGGGTCGGGCGACAACGGCTGATGACGTGCGGCGCCAGGCGCGCTTGTTGAAATCCCGGGTTGCGGCGCTGCAGGTTCCCGATGCGCATGATGGCCGCCTGCAGATGTCGGCCGGCGCAGCGGCCGGCGTGTTGCTGGCGGAAGGCGTTGATCCGCTGGTGCACCTTACCGGCCGCGACCGCAACCGCATCGCGCTGGAGAATGACCTGCTCGGCCTGGCGGTCATGGAGGTGGAGAGCATCCTGCTCACCCGCGGCGAGGAACTGCCGGCCAGCTACAAACCGGCCACCCGCCAGGTGCTGGAAGTGAGCGGTGAAGCCCTGGTGACCATGGCCCGGCTGATGGCGGATGACGATTCGGTGCCGGCGGCAAGGGAATTCTTCATCGGCACGGCAGCCACGGTGTTCGTGCCCAAGAAGGACTGGCAGCCGAAATCCTTGCTGGCCAGGCTGGATGCCGGCGCCGACTTCATTCAGGCCCAGATCTGCTTCAACATGAAATCCATGCGCCGCTACATGCACCAGCTGGTCAATGCCGGAATTCCACGGCGCTGCGCGGTCATGGCCAGCCTGGCAGTGTTGCCCACAGCGGCGGCCGCCAGGGAGCTCAAGTTTGCATTACAGGGGGCGGTGATGTCGGACAAGGTGGTGCAGCGCATTGCCCAGGCTGCTGATCCCGAACTCGAAGGCGTGACCATTTGTGCCGAGAAAATCCGGCAGTTGCGCGAGATACCCGGAATTTCCGGCGTGAACCTGGTGTCGGCGGGTGATCCGGATCTGGTGCTTGCCGCCCTCGATGCCGCCGGTATAGTAAGCGCACCATGAGCCATTCATTGATTTTCACCATCACCCGGCCGCTGCACGAGCCGCAAGGGCTGCTGTACCACGGTGGCGCCCTGCTGTATGCACTGCTGGCCTATGGTTGCGGATTTGCCGGTTTGTTCCTGGTTAGCGGCTGGGCTAACTGGTGGCTGTTTGTTGCATCCGTGCTGCTGCTGGGGCATGGTATGGTGATTGCCGCGTACCTGATCCACGAGTGCGGCCACAACACCATCTTCAAGCGCAACGAACACAACGCCCGGCTGGGGCGTGTCCTCAACTGGATCACCGGCACCAGTTATGGCACGTTTGAGGACATCCGCTACAAGCATTTCCGCCACCACATGGACAATGACGATGCGGTGTGGTGGCTGTATGAGCCCTGGTTCAGGAAGCACCCGCTGATCTACCGGCTCACCCGCTGGCTGGAATGGCTGTATATCCCGGCGCATGAAATCATCATGCACACCATTACGGTGTTTACCTCCTTCATCATTCCGCAGCGGCGTGACCAGCGGCTGCGCAATGTGGTGGTGATCCTGGTTCGCTGCAGCGCATTCGCGGCGTTGTTGTGGTTCTTTCCCCTGGTTGCGCTGGGTTATGTGCTGGCTTACCTGATCCTGCTGCACGTGCTGCGGCTGATGGACAGCACCCATCACGACTATGGCCCCAACCCCAGCCTGTTCGAGGAGAAACCTCCGTCACGCTTTGGCGGCCGAGCCACCGAGCAGGAGCACACCTTCAGCTGTCCGTTGTCGCTGCGCTTCATTCCACTGAACTGGCTGGTGCTGAACTTCGGCTTCCACAACGCGCATCATTCACGGCCGACCGTGCCCTGGTACCG
>CBFGWJ010000233.1:0-4429 GCA_965652335.1 uncultured Gammaproteobacteria bacterium
GCAGTGCATCAGAATCCGCACTGCTTTGTTAGAATTTTTGAAAAATCGCGACTGGCACCCACCCACAGCCACAGGACTCTGCCCATCAGCCCACCCATTCACAACCCCAAGCACGCACAGCGCCTCACCCTGGTTCCCAACCAGCGCCGCCTCGACCTCTTGTTGGCTGATGCCATGCGCAGCTTGCCCGAGGGGAGTGTGGTGGTGCACCCGCCCATCGAGGTGCTGTCGCAATGGACGGCCCGATTGCTACAGCAGCTGATGTGGCTGGAAGGCAAGCCCATGCCCCGGGTGTTGGATACCCAGGCCCAAGCCATGGCCTGGCAAAAGGCGTGGCCGGATGCCGGCAACAGCCTGTCCGATACCGAGAAATACCTGGCAGCCAGGCAGGCCATGGCGGCTGATCGCCTGCTGCGCCAGTGGTATCCCCAGGCCGACGCAGCCTGGCTGGACCGGAATTTTTTCCAGGCCAGGCAGGCGGTGGAAAATGTCAGGAAAGAATGCGGTTGGTGCACTGCCGATGAACTGGTGCTGCTGCTGTGTGAGCAGCTGGAGGCGCCACGTGAATTGCCGGTACGTTTGCCGCCGGAAATCGTGTTCCATGGGTTCCACGAGTGGACGCGGCTGGAGACCCGCCTGCTGGATGCACTCGAGCAACGCGGTGTAATACTGCAACTCGAGACGGCCAGCCACTCGGACAGGGGGAAAAAGCAGGCGCGAGTCAACCGGGCAGCCAGAGCCTGCGCCTTCGAGACCCCGGAACAAGAATTGCGGGCTGCCGCCCACTGGGCGTTGAACCAGCTGGGCCCAGAGCGCAGCGGTACAAACCAGTGCCCCATCGCGGTGGTGGTCGAAGGGTTGGACCGGGATCCCGCTCCTGCCCGGCGCATTTTTGAGCAGGCCTTTGCAGCACGGCGTGAAAGTGCCGGTACAGCATCATTCGAACCCGATTTTTACCTGCCCTATGGCGCACCCCTCTCGCACCACGCCGCTATTCAGGATGCCCTGGTGCTGTTGCGCCTGGCCATGCAGGGCACACGCATTCCCGTACCTATCGCTACGCTGTCGCGCTGCCTGCTCAGCCCGCACTGGGCTGCGGCTGACCTGGAAAGAACCGCCCGCGCCCGGCTGGAACTCAGGTTGCGCAAGGATGGCGCCTGGCGGGTTTCATTGGCCAGCCTGTTTGAGCAGGCCCGCCGCAGCCGCGACGGCGAAGCGCCCGAGCTCAGCCTCGCAGCCCTGCGCGCGGCTACCGAAATGGATTGGTCCAACCTCGCGGCACTGGAGCAGGCCCTCTGCCTGCTGCAGTGGCCTGGCCCAGCAGCCACGGGCCGCCCGTGGCAATCTCTGCTTGACCGTTTCTCGCCCTTGCTGGAACGGGCGCAAAGCCTCGATGGCGCAGGGGTGGCCGAGCGCCTTCTGGCGTTGCAGCACATGTGCCTGGCGCAGCAACAGCAGGGCGTGGGCGGGCCCTTGTCGGCGGTTCATCTGCTGGCCCCTGAAGACGCGGTCGGCCAGGAATTTTCCGCAGCCTGGGTCGTCGGGCTGAGCGCGTCGCGCTGGCCGGGCCAGCCGCTCAGCAATCCTTTCCTGCCGGCTGACGCGGCGCAACGCATTCCGCGAACCTCGCCCGCAGGGGAGTTGATGTGGTGCGAAGGGATCACGGAGGGGCTGACGCAACTGGCGCCGGAGATCATTTTCAGCTGGCCCAGTCTGGTGGACGATGTACCGCAATCGCCCAGCCCGCTGTTGGGCTCGGTGCCGATCGTTTCCGCAGGCTTGCCTGCCGCACGCCAAAATGATACGGCTACGCTCGGCTCGAGCGCGGCATGGAGCAGCTACGCCAACCACCCCTGGCTCGAAGCAGTCCCCGACGGGCCCGGCCTGCCGCTAAAGGAGCAGGAACCGATCAAAGGCGGCGCAGCCACCCTCAGTGACCAGTCCGCCAGCCCGCTGGCGGCCTATATGAAACACCGGCTGAATGCCCATATTGAGCCCATGCCGGAGGCGTTTGCCGATGCCGCCTGGCGCGGCCAGTTATTGCATCGGGCCCTGCAGGCCCTGTACCAGCCGGCTCTGGAAAGCCGCCGAATGCCCGATGCCACAGCCATGTCCGCGGCTGTTCCCGCGGCCATCGAGGCTGGAATGCAGGCCATGCGGGCCTTCAACCGCTTGTCGCCGGTTCAATACCGTGCCGAACAGCAGCGGCTGCAACGCCTGCTGCAAGCCTGGCTGGAATTCGACCTGCAGCGGCCCGCCTTTCGCGTGGTGGCGCTGGAGCAGAAGCTCGAAACCGAATTGCTGGGCCATCCCATCCGTCTGCGCGTAGATCGCGTGGATGCCGTGGGCCATGCCGTCGGTACGCCCGGGCTGCTGATCATCGATTACAAGAGCAGCGCGCAGTCGTTGTCCGCCTGGGCGCGCGACCGCCTGGGCGAGCCCCAACTGCCGCTGTATGCCACGGTCTGGCAGGGTGAAACGCCGGTTGCAGGGCTGGCGCTGGCCGCGGTGGCGTTCGGGAAAACCGCAATCAACGGTGTGATCGCAGGGCCGGAACTGCAGTTCCACAAGGTGAAAGCCTTTCGCCAGAAAGGGGCGACTGGCGTGCACAAGCGGTTTTCCGGCTGGCCCGAGGCGCTGGAGCACTGGCGCAGTTCGATTGCCGCAATTGCCAGTGAATTCATTGCCGGTGATGCCCGTAACACCGTCTACGAACTGAACAATTACACCGTGCAGGAACTGGCGCCTTTGCTGCGGCTGGAAGAGGGCGCAGAGTGGCAGAGGCAGCGGGGGAGTTCAACATGACCGGGCCGACAGACGCGCTGCAACGGCAGCAGGCCCTGGACTGCAACCGGTCGTTCATCGTGCAGGCCCCGGCCGGTTCGGGCAAAACGGAACTGCTGACCCAGCGTTACCTGAAACTGTTGTGCCGGGTGGACCGGCCAGAACGCATCCTGGCCATTACCTTTACCCGCAAGGCCACGCGCGAGATGCGCGCCCGCATCGAGAAGCGCCTGTCGCAGGCACAGCGGGGTGAAGCCGCAGAGTCGGCGCATGAACAGCAGGCGCTGGAACTGGCCCGGCAGGCGCTGGAACACGACGCCGCCATGGGCTGGAATTTGTTGCGCAACCCCGGCCGAATGCGCATCCAGACCATTGATGGCCTGTGCTCGCAGTACCTGGCGCGCGATCCCGGTTCAGCCGGCATTGGCGCCGGCATGGCGGTGCAGGAGGAGGCCGGGCCGCTGTACCTCGAGGCCGTGGAGCGCCTGTTCGAGCACCTTGGCAGCGTGCCGGATGAGGGCGATGACTGGTCCGCCGCGCGCACCGCCCTCACCGAGGTATTGCTGCACCTCGACGGCAATGCGCTGGCGCTGCAGGAGCTGCTGGTGCAGAAGCTGGCTTCACGCGACCAGTGGGTGAAGCGCCTGGGCATGGACGCCGGCACCCTGGCCGATGTGCTGCAGGCGCGCCAACAGTTCGAGCTGGATGCGTTCCTGCACAGCCTGGGTCGGGCCGAGTACCAGCAGGCCGGTGAACTGGTGCGCACTCTCGGCGCCACGGTTGAAGACCCGGACCACCCGGCCGCCCGATATCGCCGGCATTGTGAGGTGAGTGAAGCAAGTGCCGAGGACGGGGTTTTCCAGGCGTGGTATTTCAGCCGGGTGTTCCTCACTGCCAATGGCGCCTTGCGCTCGCCCAATTTCAATGCAGGCACCTTCAAGGGCATGGACCCAGGCCTGCGCCCGCAACTGGACGAACTCAAGGAAATCTACGGCAACTGGGTCGCCAATCCTGAGGCAGGTTCGGTATTGCTGCGCATGGCCAAATCGCCGCCACTGGATCTCGACACCGACGCCCGCGGCCTGCAGGAAAGCGTAGTGCTGGTGCTGCAGTATGCGCTGGCCGAACTGCGCGTGCTGTTTGCCGAGCGTGCCATGTGCGATTTCCATTACGTCACCGAACGAGCGCTGGAAAGCCTGGGCAGCGACATGGAACCCGGCCCTTTGTTGCTGGCGGAAGACCTGCGGCTGGAGCACATCCTGATGGATGAATTCCAGGACACCAGCAATACCCAGTTCGAGATCATTCGCCGGCTGGTTTCCGGCTGGTCGGTTGCGCGCGACACCCAGCCCGGCCGCAGCCTGTTCCTGGTGGGGGACCCGATGCAGTCCATCTACCGCTTTCGCGAAGCGAATGTGGGCCTGTTCATCGACGTGGTCAAAGCCGGCCGCCTGGGTGAAGTGCCGCTGCAGTACTTGCGGCTGCAGGCCAATTTCCGCTCAGGCGCGACGGTGGTGGATTGGGTGAACCGGCATTTTTGCGAGATCTTTCCCAAGGTTGACCAGGGCGATGCCGGAGCAGTGCGCTACGCCCCGGCCGACGCCGCGGCCGGGCAGGGCGGAGTGGTGCAGGTTCATCCGCTGGC
>CBFGWJ010000234.1:0-4421 GCA_965652335.1 uncultured Gammaproteobacteria bacterium
TGCCCGACCACGAGAACGCCAGCCGCATCCTGCACATCCACCGCAATGAACCCGGTGTGCTGCAGAACATCAACCAGGTGTTTGCCCAAAAGAAAGTCAATATCGCTTCACAGTACCTGGATACCAGCGGCCAGGTGGGCTACGTGGTGATGGACCTGGAAACAGGCAATCCCACCGACCTGTTGCGGCAGTTGCGCAAAGTGCCGGGCACTATCCGGGCCAGGATACTGCATTGATTTTTTGTATAGGAATGGAATAGGCAGCCTGCGAAAAGCTGCCCTATACTGTGATGGGCCTGATAATGAGGGAGTCCATCCATGCAAACCCGAAAACAAGCTCCATCCCGGAGCGTCCGCCTGAGTTGTTTGAGCGTTTTTCTGCTGCTGGCCTGCTGCTGGGCCACACCGGTTTTTTCCCAATCTGAAAGCGATGGCTCCGGCCCCAAGCCGGAAAAGCTCTTCGACAGCAATGAAACCTTCAGCATCACCGTCACGGCGCCCTGGCGCGACATCGTGCGCAAGCCCAAGGTGCAGGACCCCTACCCCGCCACCATGCAGTTCACCGACAGCCTGGGGCAAACCCACACCCTGCCGCTGACGGTGGAGCGGCGCGGCATTACCCGCCAGGAAGTCTGCAAGTACCCGCCCATCAAGTTCCGCATGAACAAGGAAGACATGAAGGGCACTACCTTTCGCGGGCAGGATGAACTGAAACTCGTGACCCATTGCGACAAGGGCGACCGGTGGGAGCAGTACTACATCAAGGAATACCTGGCCTACCGCTTTTTCAACGAGATGACCGAACTGAGTTTTCGCGCACGGCCCCTGGCCATCACCTATGTCGACAGCGACAACAATTCCGCTGAAGACCCGCGCTTTGGCTTCCTGATCGAGGATATTTCCGATGTGGCCAAACGCAACGACCTGAAGAAGGAAGAGCGGCCGGAAATCAAACGCAAGGACCTGGACAGCCTGCATGCCAGCCGGGTAGCCCTGTTTGAATACCTGCTGTCAAACGTGGATTTTGAAGTGCTGAGCGGACCGAAGGATGACAAGTGCTGCCACAATGCGCGGCTGATCAGCAATGAAGACGGCTCAGTCGTCTATCCCATACCTTATGACTTTGATTCCTCGGGTTTCATTGATGCGCATTACGCGGTTCCCAATGATTTCCTCGGCATCAGGGCGGTCACTCAAAGGCTGTACCGGGGTTATTGCTCGCACAACGATACGATGGAAACCGCGCGGCAGGAGTTCATCGCCAAGGAATCCGCCATCATGGGCCTGATCAGCGGCGAAGCCCGGCTCACCGACCGCAATGCAAAAACCGCCACCAGATTCATCGGCGAGTTTTTCGAAACCCTGAAGTCCGACAAGGACTACCAGAAAAAAATCATTGAGAAATGCCGCAAGTAGGCAATTGCGTTACCGGCATGGCTGGAGCCGCCGCGGCGCCAGCCTCGCCCGCAGTTTCGGCCGCAGTATCGGATTCCGCAGCGGCTTCGCCTGCTGCTTCTCCGGTTGCTGGCGGCGGTGCCGTGATCTTGTCCAGCAGGATCTGCAGGTCACCGTTTTTCGGGTACAGCGCCATCACCTGCTGCAGGTAGGCCGGACGATCGGCATCGGTCGCAGGCAGGGCCACCTTACCCTCCGGATAGCCGGCAAACTTTCCTTCAGGGGTAACTTCCAGGTAAGCCGGGTGGCCGCCATAGGCCTTGGACAGGCCCGTATCGATCTGAATCACGGCTCCATCGTAGCGGGTGAAAATCGCGCCACCGGTGGGTGTATGCCCCACCACGATATGTTTTGCCTGGTGATTGTCGAGTATGGCCGCCACGGTTTCCGGGCTGGCCTCCGGTACATGGCCGGACAGGCCGCGGTACCACAGCGGCCCGTAGGGATCCTCCAGGATACCCGGGGCGCGCGGATCATAATTTTCCAATTTCGCCCGGGCCTGTTCGGTCAGTGAAGCCAGGCTGTTCTGGCAGTACTTGCCGCTGATGCCACCGTGCAGGAAGATCATGTCGTTGATCTGTACGGCCACCTTGTTATTGATGGTGCGCCTGGCCATCTCTCCTTCGGGATCCCACTTCGGGTCCCAGGACTGGCGATGCTCCACCCAGCCCGGCGGATGGGTTTTGTTCCATTCATCGCGGTAGTTTTCCGGCAGGGCCTGGAAGCCTTCCGGATTGGTTTCCTGCAGGTTCTGCATCACCAGGTCAAAATAACGGTCCAGCAGCGCGGCGGAGTTGCGGTTGGCGAACGCCTCGAATTCACCCGGGTGCACATAGCGCAGGTCGCCGTACACATTCATGGCCTCGTGGTTGCCGACCAGGCTGTGCACGCGACCGCCCTTGCGTTCGGCCTGTTTGGCCAGCTTGTCCAGGTGCTCGATGATCTTCAGGGTATCCGGGCCACGGTCGGGTATGTCGCCGGTCTGCACCAGGTGCGTTGCGCCGCCGGTCCATTTGCCCTTTCTGTCCACCAGCCCGGCAGCCTGCAGGGCGACCAGGTAATTCTCATAATCACCGTGGATGTCGCCGATGGCCACCACCCGCTCGACGCCGGTCCAATGGTAGTCATCGACCTCACGGGGCGCAGCGCTGGCGAAAGACTGAACCAGCAACAGGATAACCAGCAACAGGAACCTATTCACAGCACTCTCCTTCGGTAAGCACAGCTACGCTGCGAAACAGACCCGGCGTTCTATCAGTTTGAATCCAGTGTACTGGATTTGTTCAATGTTTCTGCAGTCCCCGCACAAACACGGTTCCGGCTGCCGCACTACTCGTCCGGCGCCAGCTCCACCACCAGGCCGTCGTGTTCCTCGCGTAATTCCAACTGGCAACTGAGGCGTGAGCTGGGCCGGAAACCGTCCAGGAATTCCAGCAGTTCGATCTCGTCCATCTCGCGGGCCGGAAACTTGTCGGCCCATGCCTCATCCACCCAGACGTGGCAGGTGGCGCAGGAACACATGCCGCCACAAATCGCCGCCACTCCCCAGTCAAACTCGCGTAACACTTCCATCAGTTTGTCGTTGGCATGGGCCTGCACCTGGTGCAGCTGCCCATCCCGGTCCGTTACGTTTATCGTTATCAAAGTAAATCCTTCAGGTTATTGCTGTGATCTGCCAACACGGCGGCATCGACCGGCGTTCGCTTGCCGATCAATTGCCGTCCCACCATATAGTCGCGTGGCGCGTTGATGGATTGTACCGCGTGCAGGATATTTTCCTGCAGTGCGAAATAGCTGAATCCGCCGGTTTCCGGATGCTCGCGGCGCACCAGCGTATCGGTGGCGCGCGGAATGCCGGCCATCTGCAGGCGCCGGTCATACTGCTCCGACCAGAACCAGGGTGTCTCCTCGTAGCTCTGGCTGCCGCCCAGCAGGTTGGCCGCCACCAGCTTGCCCTGGCTGACGGCATTCTGCACGGATTCGAGCAACTGCCAGCCTTCCAGCAGGGGATGCTGCAGCTCAGCCACATCCCCCGCGGCGAAGATGTTGCCGACATTGCTGCGGCAAAAGGCATCGACTTTCACGCCGCGCCCGGTTTCAACCCCGGAATCCGCCAGCCAGGAAATTTCCGGCCGTACGCCCACGCCTATCATCACCAGGTCGATGTCCAACAGGCTGCCGTCGCTCAATTCCACGCTTTCCACGTGAGCCTGGCCGTGTATCTGCTTCACGCCGGTGCCCAGCAGGAAACGCACGCCCTGGTTCAGGTGAAACTCACGCAAGTAGGTGGCAATGCCCGGCAACGCAGAGCGTTTCATGATCTCGTCCTGAGCTTCGATCACCGTCACTTCACAGCCCAGACTGCGGGCCGAAGCCGCGACTTCCATGCCGATATATCCCGCGCCGATCACGGCAATTCTTGCCCCCTCCCGCAACTGCCCGCTGAGGGCCAGGGCTTCGTCGAGGTCACGCAGGTAGTAGATACCGGGCAGGTTCGCACCTGGCACGGGTAGTCGGTTGAGCGCACCACCGGTGCAAATGGCCAGGCTGTCGTAGCCTTGCGCACTGCCATCGCTGAACCCAACCCGGTTCCCGGCTGCGTCCAGCGACTGCGCGGCGATACCCTGAAGCAGCTGGATTCCGTGCTGCTGGTAAAACTCCAGGTGGCGCAGCTGGCAACGCTCGGCCGCCCACTCCTTTTTCAGTACCTGTTTGGATAATGGTGGCCGCTGGTATGGGACATGGGTCTCTTTGCCGGCCATCACAATTTCGCCGCCAAAGCCGCCCTGGCGCAGGCTCATGGCCACCTGCACACCGGCCTGGCCGGCGCCCAGGATGAGAATTCGTTCAGGCATCAGGCACTGTTTCCACTGTAGTCGTCAATGACAAATCCAAAGGTTACGAACTATAACCCAGAACATTGCCTGCACAGAAACCATGGCCATATCCTGCGAATGCCATCAGCCG
>CBFGWJ010000235.1:0-4411 GCA_965652335.1 uncultured Gammaproteobacteria bacterium
AGCGGATACGGGACGCGGGGGGAATACCAGTCGCTGGCTCGATCGAAGTGAGGAAGCAGTCCAGGTTTTACGCCAACTGGATCCCCGATCAAAGCTTCCGCTCCTGCTCACGCTCCTTACCTACATCCCTGTAGGCACGCGCTACGCGCTGTCCGGGATGACGACGAATAAGAAGTCCGGAAAGACCTGCCGCCATCGGCCTTATAATGAAAGCCAAAGGTAAACGGAGAACGCGCGTCATGGAAAACGAGGACAAGCTGATCAGCCTGCTGCAGCGCATCGAGGCCAACCAGCAACAATTGTTGCGGGGCCAGAGCCAGGCGCTGGAGCTGCAGAAGCAGCAGTTCGAAATGGCCAGAACCCAGTTTGACCGGGCCGAAAGATTGCATGAACGGGCTGAGAAGATCCAGGACACCAGCGCCAGCATCATGAGCACCGCTCGGCGTGCCCTGATGGTAGTAATACCCATCGTGATCGTGCTGATCGCTTACCTCAGCTGGCTCATCTTCCGATGAGCGCCGTAACTCACAACAGGTAGATCGTCGCCAGTAATCCCACCGTCGACATCACGATCGTGTAAGGCAGCGCCAGGATCACCATGCGGCCATAGCCCAGGCGGATCAGCGGCGCCAGCGCCGACGTCAGCAGGAACAGGAAAGCCGCCTGGCCGTTGGGCGTAGCCACCGAGGGAATGTTGGTGCCCGTGTTGATGGCCACCGTCAGCAGTTCGAAATGTTCACGGGTGATGGCGCCGGCATCCAGCGCCTGTTTGACTTCATTGATATACACCGTGGCCACGAAAACATTGTCGGTGATCGCTGAGAGCAGCCCGTTGGCGATGAAGAAGAATGGCACCTGGACATCAGGATTGAGTGTCAGCGCGTAATGGATCAGCGGATGGATCAGGTGCTGGTCATGAATCACGCCGACGATTGCGAAGAACACCACCAGCAGCGCCGTGAACGGCAGCGCTTCTTCAAAAGCGTGCCCCAGTTGATGCTCGCGAATGATGCCGTTGAATGCAGTGGCGAGAACGATGACTGCCAGGCCAATCAGCCCGACTGCTGCCCAGTGAAAGGCCAGAGCAAGAATCAGGAAGACCGCAACGATGCCCTGCACCACCAGGGCCGCTTTCTGGCGCTGGGTGCGGGACGCGTCCATGCGGCGGTCATACTCCTCAAGGATTTTCCGTGAGGCCGCGGGAATCTGGGCGCCGTACCCGGCAATGCTGAATTTTTCCACCATCACGCAGGTCAGCAACCCGGCCGCCAGCACCGGCATGCTTACTGGCGCCATGCGCTGGAAGAACTCGATGAACTGCCAGCCGGCAACACCACCGATGAGGAGGTTCTGCGGTTCCCCCACCAGTGTAGTCACGCCACCCAGCGCGGTGCCGACCGCGGCGTGCATCATCAGGTTGCGCAGGTAGCTGCGGAACTGTTCCAAATCACCCCGTGTTTCATGGCCGATACCGCTGTCATCGGCATGGTCGTGGTCGGCGTCAAAGCCTTTGCCGGAGGTGACTTTGTGATACACCGCATAAAAACCGCCGGCCACAGTGATGACTACCGCGGTCACCGTAAGCGCATCGAGAAAAGCTGAAAGAAAGGCAGCCGCAAAACAGAAACCGAGCGAAAGCGCTGCCTTGGAACGAACCCGGATCAGCAGCTTGGTAAAAATGTACAGCAGCAAATCCTTGAGAAAGAAGATGCCGGCAATCATGAAGATCAGTAGCAGGATGACCTGGAAGTTATTGGCTGTTTCGAGATACACCGTTTCGGGGCTGGTGAGGCCGAGCAATACTGCCTCAATTGCCAGCAGCCCGCCGGGTTGCAATGGATAACATTTGAGCGCCATGGCCAGGCAGAAAATAAACTCCGCCACCACCAGCCAGCCGACGATGAAGGGGTCCACCACCAGCACCAAAACAGGGTTTAAAACCAGGAAACCCAGGATCGTCAGCTTGTACCAGCGGACCGCGTGGCCCAGGAAATTGTCCAGGAAAGCCTGTTGCAGGGAATGTTCAGCCATGGATTGAATCTGCTTCGGTGGAAATTTCTCACTGCAGCCCGTTCAGGACCGCCCGTTCCTGGCCGGCTTTCCCGGCCGCCAAAAAATGCACTGCATATAACCCACTGCAACCACTGCCCCGAACCCCGGTCCCGAAGGCAATATTGCCAGATGCCTACAAAATGAAAATGGTTGCCAACAATCCGGTAATCGTCATGGTGATGGTATACGGCAATGCCAGGATGACCATGCGCCCGTAGCCGAGGCGGATCAGGGGCGCCAGCGCCGAAGTCAGCAGGAACAGGAATGCTGCCTGCCCGTTGGGAGTCGCGACAGAAGGGATATTGGTGCCCGTGTTGATGGCGATGGTCAGAAGGTCGAAGTGTTCACGCGTAATCGCGCCACTGTCGAGAGCGGCTTTTACTTCATTGATGTACACCGTGGCCACGAACACGTTATCCGAAATTGCTGACAGCAGGCCGTTGGCCAGGAAGAATACCGGCACCTGCGTATCCGGCTCCAGGGTAAACACGAATTGAATGATGGGCTGGAACAGGTGCTGGTCATGGATGACGCCGACGATGGCGAAAAACACCACCAGCAGGGCGGTGAAGGGCAGCGCCTCGGAGAATGCATGGCCCAGCTGGTGTTCCTTGATTACACCGGTAAACGCTGTGGCCAGCACAATGACAGCCAGGCCGATCAGGCCCACTTCCGCCCAGTGGAATGCCAGGGCAAGAACCAGGAACAGCGCCACTGCCGCCTGGATCAGGATGGCCGCCCACTGCTTGGGCGTGCGCCTTTCGTCTTCCCGGCGGTCATACTCTTCGAGAATATGTCTTGCCGCAGCAGGATTTTGGGCGCCGTATCCGAGGATCTTGAATTTCTCCACCGCCACGCAAGTCAGCATGCCCACCACGAACACCGGCAGGCTCACCGGCGCCATGCGCTGGAAGAATTCAATGAATTGCCAGCCAGCCACCTGGCCGATCAGCAGGTTCTGCGGTTCACCCACCAGGGTGGTTACGCCGCCCAGGGCGGTGCCTACGGCGCCATGCATCATCAGGTTGCGCAGGAAGGCCCGGAATTCCTCGAGGTCCTGGTGGGTTTCGTGGCCGATGCCACTGTCATCGGCATGGTCATGGTCGGAATCAAAACCCTTGCCGGAAGTGACCTTGTGGTAAACGGCGTAGAAGCCCGCGGCCACGGTGATGATCACGGCGGTAACCGTTAACGCATCCAGGAATGCCGACAGCACTGCTGCGGCAAAACAGAAAATCAGCGATAACGCGGTTTTTGATTTGATCCGGATCAGGATCTTGGTGAAGATGTAGAGCAGCATGTCCTTGAGGAAGAAAATGCCCGCAACCATGAAAATGAGCAGCAGGATCACCGGGAAATTCACCACCGCTTCGTGGTAAACCGTTTCGGGTGAAGTCATGCCCATCAGCACTGCTTCAAAGGCCAGCAAGCCGCCAGGCTGCAAGGGGTAGCACTTGAGGGCCATGGCCAGGCAGAAAATAAACTCTCCAACGATAACCCAGCCGGTTATGAAGTGACCCACGGTGAACATCAGTATGGGATTGATGATCAGGAAAGCCAGTATGGTGCGTTTGTACCATTCCGAGGTGTGGCCAAGGAAGTTGGCATGCAGTGCATGGGCAAACGTATTAGACATTATTGGATCCCGGTGAAACTGAAGCAGGGCGAGCATTGTACTGGGTTAGCGCATAATCTTGCCAGCCACAGTGAACAGGCGGCAAAGCGGATTCAGGTTTTGCGTTTGTGGCGTTGCATGAGTAGAATATATCTCCTTATCCCGATTGAAAGATATATTAAGAGGCCAGAGCCAAATGAGCAGTTATTTGTTTACTTCGGAGTCCGTATCAGAAGGACATCCGGACAAAGTTGCTGACCAGATCTCCGATGCCATTCTCGATGCCATCCTGACCCAGGATCCCAGGGCCCGCGTGGCTTGCGAAACCTTTGTCAAAACCGGCGTGGCCATTGTGGGCGGTGAGATTACCACCAGCGCCTGGGTGGACCTGGAAAAGCTGATCCGCGAAGTCATCGTGGACATCGGCTACAACACCTCGGAAGTGGGTTTTGACGGCAACACCTGTGGCGTAATCAACATCATCGGCAAGCAGTCTTCCGACATCAACCAGGGAGTGGACCGCGAACGGCCAGAGGACCAGGGCGCCGGCGACCAGGGCCTGATGTTCGGTTATGCGACCAATGAAACCGATGTGCTGATGCCGGCACCGATCTACTACGCCCATGAGCTGGTCAAACGCCAGGCCCTGGTTCGCCGCACGACTGATGATGGCCGGCGCCACCTTCGCCCGGATGCCAAAAGCCAGGTCACATTCCGTTACGAGCACGGCAAGCCCGCGGGCAT
>CBFGWJ010000236.1:0-4385 GCA_965652335.1 uncultured Gammaproteobacteria bacterium
CGCCGCGTCGGCCTGGCCGGCCAGCATCAACTGGTCACCCAGCGCTTTCCAGGCATCAGCCTGCCTCGGATCAAGTTTAACCGCGCGCTGCAGGTTCTCGATGGCCTCCTGATGGCGTCCGACGGCTGCCAGCGACTGGCCCCACTCGTTCAGAAAGCTGGCGGACCCGATATTGCGGGCGACCAGCCCCTGCAACTGCTCAACGCTGGCTTCGGCTTTTCCCTGGCCGCGCAAAGCGGCAGCCAGAATGCGCCGGCCCGGCTCGGAATCCGGCAGGACCCTCAGTATCTCTCGCGCCTGCTGTTCTGCAAGAGCGGGACTGCTGTGCAATAGCCGGGCTGCATGCTGCAGCGCAGTTTTAACACTCCCGCGGGGGTCTTGATCGGTTTGTGTCATTGGATTTCCACTTGAACGTACGCTTGCGCAGGTTTAATAATGAGAGGACGTGAAGCCTACACCGAGCCATGCCCGGCAGCAAAGTTCGAACCTGTTGCAAATACAGGTTTGCTGTTCGCACCGGGTTCGAATTACACTGAGGGCACAATAACCGTCAGGCATTCGGTACCAATTTAGAAAAGCAGTCAACTGTCGAGCCGTTAAGAACTGTTATTACTGTCGTTCTTTCTGTCCGGTCCATATTTCGGTCCAGCCCGTCAGTGGAAGATTGAGAATGTTTTTTCCGTATTCTCAAGTGCGCCCATTAATCCAGGGAGACTTTATTCATGAAGCAATTGCATCGCACGCCACTCAGCAAGTCCATTTCCTTTGCATTGGCCGGTTCCGCCATCGCCGTAACGCTGGTTCCTGCAGCCATGGCCGCCAGCGCGCTTGAGGAGGTCGTCGTAACGGCGCAAAAACGGGCGGAAAACCTTCAGGACGTGGCAGTTTCCCTGCAGGTGCTTGGCAATGAGCAGCTGGAAAACCTGCAGGTCAAGGGTTTCGATGACTACATCCTGTTCATGCCCACCGTCAGCTACACCTCCAATGGACCGGGATATGGCCAGGTTTACATGCGCGGTATTTCCTCCGGCGGCGATGGCAACCATTCGGCTTCGATGCCCAGTGTGGGTGTGTACCTGGATGAACAGCCGGTAACCACCATCAACCAGATTCTCGATGTGCATGTGTACGACATCGAGCGCATCGAAACGCTGTCCGGCCCGCAGGGCACCCTGTACGGGCAAGGCAGCCAGGCCGGCACCATCCGCATCATTACCAACAAGCCCGTCATCGGCGAACGCCAGGGCGGCTATGACATTTATGGCACCAGCGTCTCCCATGGCGACAGCGGTTTTGGCCTGGACGGATACATCAACATTCCCATCAACGACAACATGGCTGTCAGGCTGGTGGCCTGGTACCAGGATGATCCGGGCTGGATCGACAATGTTGAAGGCGAAATCAATTACCTTGGCAGCGGCATCGTCAAGAGCAATGCCGACCTGGTGGATGACGATTTCAACCACGCGGAAACCGCCGGTTTCCGTGGCCTGCTGAAGTGGGTGCTGAACGATAACTGGACTATCACTCCGGGTATCAACTACCAGAACTCCGACGTCAACGGCTCCTGGCAGGAAAACCCGGAGTACACCGGCGGCGATTACCAGACCTCCGTGTTTTTCCCCACCTGGACCGATGAGAACTGGTACCAGGCAACCTTGACGGTGGAAGGCGATATCGGCAACCTGAACCTGTTGTATGCGGGCGCTTACCTGGACCGGGATGTCGACAGCTCCTATGACTACTCGGGTTACGCTGAATACCTGGAGTCTTTCGGCTACTGCTACTACTACGATGCGCTGGGCAACTGCGCGGATCCGTCACAGTATGTTTCTGGTGATGAAAACTTCAACCGCAACAGCCATGAAATCCGCCTGCAATCTTCCCCGGATGGTAGTTTCCGCTGGATCGCCGGCCTGTTTTACCAGCGCCAGGAACACCTGTTCGACCTGCAGTGGGTTGTGCCGGACATGAACCCGGCCGATTCCGTGGTTGAAGGCGGGCGCACCACGTGGCAAACCTTCCAGCGCCGTGTGGACAAGGATACCGCGCTGTTCGGTGAAGCCTATATCGACCTGGGCGCCGCCTTTAGCCTGACGCTGGGCGCGCGCTATTTCGAATACGACAATTCACTGTTTGGCTTCAACGGCTTTATCGGGCATTGCACCGGCTATTACGACGACAACGGCGATTTCGTGGAAGACCGCGAGAACGGCGTTCCGCAATACCCCTGCTTCAACACCGGCATCCTGGACGATGTTTCCAAGGGTGATGACTGGGCCGGCAAAGTCAGCCTGGAATGGAAAGCCACAGACGACAAGTTGTTTTACGTTACCTGGTCGGAAGGTTTCCGTGCGGGCGGTGTAAACCGCGCCCGGGTGCCGGGCATACCGAAGTATCAGCCGGACTTCGTGGAAAACTATGAAATTGGCTGGAAAACGCAGTGGGCCGATGGCGCCGTGCGCTTCAATGGTGCGGCTTACCTGGTTGACTGGAACGACTTCCAGTACGGCTTCCTGGATTTCACCATTTCCAACCTGACCATTATCCAGAACGTCGGTAACGCGCAGACCAAGGGTATCGAGTTCGACCTGGATTGGGCGGCTACCGACAACCTGTTGCTGTCATTGGCCGGTTCCTACAACGATGCGGAACTGCAGGAAAACTTCTGGCGCAACGACCAGGATCGCATCGATGGGCTGCCACCGGATGCACCCGCAGGCACACCCATGCCGTATGTGCCGGAGATGCAGTACACCTTCATCGGCCGCTACACCTTTGATATTGCCGACATGCCGCTGTTCGCACAGGCAGCATGGTCCTGGCGCGACGGCTCCTGGAACGACCTGGAAGTATCCAATACGCGCCGGAGGTATATGGACTCCTATGGCGTATTGAACCTGTCAACCGGCATCGAAAAGGACAACTGGTCGCTGACGGTTTATGCCAATAACGTTTCCGATGAACGCGGCGTGATCAATTATGGCGACCCGGGCTATGACAGCCCGAGTGGCCTGGATGACCGCACCAACTTCATCAAGCCACGCAACTACGGCATCCGCTGGGCACAGCGTTTCTAGGCCCTGCGTATTTTCCACCGGAAAAAACGCCCGCATTCGCGGGCGTTTTCTTTTTGACCGGCCTAATTGCGGCGCTTGTTGCCCTTCTTTTTGGGCTTTGGCCGGGGACTTTCGTTACTCGGGGCAATGTCCAGGCGTTTGCCGCAGACTTTCACCTCCTTCAGGCCGCGCAGGATTTCATCCGGCATGCCGACCGGAAGATCCACCAGGCAATACGTATTCTCAATCGAGATATTGCCAATGTACTGGCCATCCAGCCCGGCTTCATTGGTGATCGCGCCCACGATATTGCCGGGTTTGACGCCATCCTTCCGCCCAACCGCGATGCGGTAAGTCTGCATGCCTTCGAACAGCTTCTTGCCGCCTTTCCGCCCGCTGCTTTTGTCCCTGGTTGCACCTGGCGCGCCTTGTTCCCGCTTGTGGGAAAATCGGGCCGGCGGATCAGGCTGCAGCAACAATGGCGTATCGCCCAGGTTCATTTTCGCCAGGGCGGCGGCAATTTCGATTGCAGGAATATCGTGTTCCCGCTGGAACTGCTCCAGCAGTTGCTGCATGAACTCCAGCTCACCCTTGGCCAGGGTGTCACTGATGGACTGCTTGAAATCCGCAACGCGCTTGTTGTTGACGATCTCGGTGGAAGGCAGCTCCAGTTCGGCGATGTCCTGACGCGTGGCCTGTTCAATGGCACGCAGCATGCGGCGCTCCCGTGGGGCCACGAACAGGATGGCGTCGCCACTCCGCCCGGCCCGGCCGGTACGGCCAATGCGATGGATATAGGCTTCGGTATCGTGCGGAATGTCGTAGTTGAGTACGTGGCTGATGCGATCCACATCCAGGCCGCGGGCCGCAACGTCGGTGGCCACCAGCAGGTCCAGCTTGCCGTTCTTCAGCTGTTCGATCTTGCGCTCGCGGTCTTTCTGCGCCATGTCGCCATTCAACGCCTCGGCTGCAAAACCTCGGGCCTGGAGTTTTTCCGCCAGTTCGGTGGTGGCGATGCGGGTGCGCACAAAAACCAGCATGCCATCGAAGGGTTCAACTTCCAGGATGCGGGTGAGCGCATCCAGTTTGTGCATGCCACTCACCAGCCAGTAGCGCTGCCGGATGGTTGCCGCCGTGGCGGTTTTTGTCCTGATGGAAATTTCAGCCGGATCACGCAGGTGCTTGCGGGCTATCTTTTCGATTTCCGGCGGCATGGTGGCGGAAAACAGTGCGATCTGCCGGCCCGGCGGGGTTTGCTCCAACACCCACTGCACGTCATCGATGAATCCCATGCGCAGCATTTCATCTGCTTCGTCCAGCACCAGC
>CBFGWJ010000237.1:0-4378 GCA_965652335.1 uncultured Gammaproteobacteria bacterium
CAAAAGAAGCACCGTCGTCGCGTGCCGATGGCGCTGAAAATCGCACCGGACCTGGACCAGCAGGGCCTGGCGGCAGTGGCGAGGACCGTCGGCCAATTTGAATTCGAAGCGGTAATCGCCACCAACACCACCATCAGCCGCCCCGGAGTGGACGGCATGCAACATTCCACCGAAGCCGGTGGCCTGTCGGGGGCGCCGCTGAAGCCCCTGGCGGATCAAACCCTGGCGAGCCTGAGCCAGTTGCTGCCCCGGGAAGTCGCCCTGGTCGGAGTGGGCGGCATCTGCAGCGGCCAGGACGCGGTGGACAAACTGAACCTGGGCGCCAGCCTGGTGCAGTTCTATACCGGCATGATCTACCGCGGGCCGGTATTGCTGGGCGAGTGCCTCGACGCCATCGCCGGCAGAACGGCCGCATGAAGCTGCAGCAGCAAGCCGACCTCCGCGCGCTCAACACCTTTGGCGTTCCGGCCCGGGCGGAACTGCTGTTTACCGTGGAAAGCGAGGAAGAGTTGCTGGAGTTGCCGGTGTTCCAGCCGGAGCGTGACCTGGCCCTCGGCGAAGGCAGCAATATCCTGCTGGTCGATGATGTGCCCGGCAAGGTATTGCTCAACCGCATTCGTGGCATCGATCTCATCGATCGCACGGATGAATACGTACTGGTGGAGGTGGGCGCCGGCGAAAACTGGCACGGGCTGGTGCGGCACGCAGTCGGGCAAGGATGGCACGGGCTGGAAAACCTCGCGCTGATTCCGGGGCTGGCAGGCGCCGCCCCGGTGCAGAACATCGGCGCCTACGGGGTGGAGCTGTCGGAGGTGCTCGAGAGTGTCACCGCCTGGGATTGGCAGGAGGCGCGATGGGTGGTGTTCCAGGCCGCCGACTGCAATCTGGCCTACCGGGACAGTATCTTCAAGCAGCCGCCGCGGGACCGCTGGTTCATCAGCTCGATCCGGTTACGCCTGCAGACCCGGTTCACGCCGCGGCTGGACTATGCCGGCCTTAGCCAGGCGCTGGGAACGACTGAACCCACGGCCAGGAATGTGCTGGACACGGTAGTGGCCCTGCGCCGCGGCAAGCTCCCTGACCCGGCCCGGATCGGCAATGCCGGCAGTTTTTTCAAGAACCCGGTGCTGGAACCGGCGGCGGCTGTATCCTTGCGAAGCCAGCATCCAGGTTTGCCGCATTGGCCCCAGGCGGATAACCGGATCAAGTTTTCCGCCGCAGCCATGATCCAGGATTGTGGCCTGAAGGGATTGCAGCGGGGTGCGGCTGCGGTATCCGACCAGCACGCCCTGGTACTGGTCAACCGGGGCGGTGCCACGGGGCTTGAAATCTGGCAACTGGCGCAACAGGTGCGCGAACGGGTTTATGGGCGATTTGGAGTGTTGCTTGAGCCGGAGCCCAGGATTTTCGCTGAGGACTTCGCTCTTGGCGTCTGAAGAGCGAAGGCCGGGGATCAGGATCTTTTTTCCCCGGCATTAAGCAAGCTGCCGAAAGACGGAAACCGGCCGGAACGATTTTCAGGATGAAAATCGAGCGGCGAACGTACAGGATGTACATCCGCCGCGGTTCCGAAAGGCGGTTTGCGGCTCGAGGGTATCCCGGGCTTCAGCCCGGGACAGCGCAGCAGCCGGGAAAAAAGATCCTGATTCCCGGCCATTGCCAGCTAAAACGCATTGATACCCGTCAACTCACGCCCGATCACCAACTGGTGCACCGTCTCCGTGCCCTCGTAGGTAATAACGCTTTCCAGGTTGAGCATATGGCGAATCGCCTGGTATTCCGTGGTGATACCGGCACCACCGAGGATATCGCGGCAATCGCGGGCGATATCCAGCGCCATGCGCACGTTGTTCCACTTCGCCAGGCTGACCTGCGTCGGCTGCATGCGGCCGGCATCTTTCAGGCGGCCAAGCTGCAGCGAGATTAGCTGCGCAGCGGTGATCCGGCGCGCCATGTCCGCCAGCCGCAACTGGATGGCCTGGTTGGCCGCCAGCGGGCGATCGAACAGGATGCGGTCCGAGGTATAGCGCACCGCCTCATCGAGGCAGGCAATGGCCGAACCTATGGGCCCCCAGGTAATGCCAAAACGGGCCTGTGTGAGGCAACCCAACGGGCCTTTCAGCCCCACCACGTTGGGCAGGCGGTTGGCTTCGGGTACGCGCACATTGTCGAAATACAGCTCGGATGTCACCGAAGCGCGCAATGACATTTTTGACTTGATCTGCCGCGCTTCAAACCCGGGCATGCCTTTTTCCAGCACAAAGCCCATGATGCCCTGGTCGGTTTTGGCCCAGACGATGGCGATATCAGCAATGTTGCCGTTGGTAATCCACATCTTGGCGCCGTTCACCAGCCAGTCATCCCCATCCCGCCGGGCGTGGGTCTTCATGTTGGCCGGATCAGAACCGCCCTGTGGCTCGGTGAGGCCGAAGCAGCCGATGATCTCGCCGCGCGCCATGCCCGGCAGCCAGCGTTCCTTCTGCTCGTCACTGCCGTAAGCGTATATCGGGTACATACAGAGGCTGGACTGCACCGATACAAAACTGCGCAGGCCGGAATCGCAGCGCTCCAGTTCCTGGCAGATCAGGCCATAGGACACCGCATTCAGCCCGGCGCAGCCATAGCCCTCGAGGCTGGACCCCAGCAGTCCCAGGTCGGCGATTTCCCCGACCAGTTCGGCCGGGAATGTGGCCTTGTCGAAGTGTTCCGCAATGATGGGCATGGCCCGTTCATCGACAAAACGGGCAACGCTGTCGCGGATCATCTTCTCTTCTTCGGAAAGAAGCGAATCCACATCGTACAGGTCATAGGGGTTCAACTTGGCCATTCAAAAAACTCCGGGCACGCAGCTCTGGCGAAACATAAAGACCGTGTATTCTAGGGGGCCGCCTGCTTGCTGTCATCAGTGGACTCAGTTGGCTTTGAAGTCTGCTGCGGTGCTTCATTGGCAACCCCGCTGGGCACGTGCGCTGCCGGCACATGCACGCTGGCGGAATCGATATGCACCTGCTGGTCATCAAAGAAAATATCCGCGCCGAATATCCTGAGGAATTCACCCTTGGACCGACCGCCCAGGAACAGCGCCTCGTCGATGCGGATACCCCAGTTGCGCAGGGTCAACACCACGCGCTTGTGCGCCGGCGCCGAGCGCGCCGTCACCAGCGCCGTGCGGATGGGGTTGTTTTCGATCGGATAGGAAGACTGGATGCGGTGCAGCGCTTCCAGCACCGGCCGGAACGGCCCACCCGACAATGGGCGTGCAGCCGCCTCGCGCTCGCTGGCGGAAAATGCCGCCAACCCGTGGCGTTGGTAAATGCGTTCCGCCTCGTCACCAAAGATCACCGCGTCGCCATCAAAAGCGATGCGCAACTGGCCCAGCCCTTCACCGGTGGACCGCCCCGGCAGTATGGTGGCGGCGGCATAGCCTTCCAGCAACGCGCGACGCACATCGCCGGCATTGGTGGACAACAGCAGTTGCGCGCCATAGGCCGACATGTAGCGGTAGGGACTGGCGCCATTGGTGAACGCCGCCCGCTCGATGTTGAGCCCGTAGTGCTCGATGGAATTGAAAATCCGCAGGCCGGTGTCGGCGCTGTTGCGTGACAGCAGGATCACCTCGACAGCCGGGTGGTCAACGCCGGTCTGGTTCAACGCCAGCAATTTGCGCACCAGCGGAAACGCCATGCCCGGGCGCAGGATTTCGTTCTCCAGCCCCAGCTGGTAATCGGCGTAAGCAGCCAGGCCGCGGCGTTCGAACACCGAATGGCTGTCACCCAGGTCAAACAGGGCGCGCGAAGAGATCGCGATGACCAGGCTGTCCTGTTGCTTGCCTGATTCGTCTGGTTTTGGGGTGCTCACCGGCATGGTTCTAGCATACCAGTCGGCTTATCAAAGCGTGAGAAGCGCCTCCATGAGCTCCGGCTCAGGCAGGGCTCATGGAACTGAAATGCCGGTTGATGAACCGCTTTGCGCGAATCTGCACGCTGACCACCTGCCGGTAATAATGCGGCGTTGCCGGCTCGATGGTTTCGAGCTGGTAGAACATGCGCAGCATCATCCAGAAACGTTCGACCGTTTGCGCCGCCGCCAGGGCGTGTTGGAGGTCTGCCGTTGTGGCCAAAGCGGAGAACGGCTGCAGGTAGGCTTCGATGACCTTCTGGTACAGTTTTTCTTCGATCCGCATCGTGCTGGGATCACCGCCCTGTCCAAGCGTGGAGCGGTGGTCCTGGAAAACCCGGCCCAGCGCCAGGAAGGGATGCGAAATGATGGTACCGCTCCAGTCCAGCAACAGCTGTTTGCCATCCAGCATGGCCAGGTTGTCATCCCGGAAATCGGTGTGCACCAGTGTCATGGGCAGGCCGGTTTCGCCGAGCACGGA
>CBFGWJ010000238.1:0-4360 GCA_965652335.1 uncultured Gammaproteobacteria bacterium
CAGCCTTTGCTGAGCGGGTTATGGATCGAGCCGGGCAATGCAAACACTTCGCGGCCCTGCTCTGCCGCCAACCGGGCCGTGATCAGCGAGCCGCTGTTGAGGGCCGCTTCCACCACCAGCACACCCAGGCTGAGCCCGGAAATGATGCGGTTGCGCGAGGGGAAGTGCTCCCGCTTCGCCCCGGTGCCGGGTGGAAACTCGGATACCAGCACACCGTGCTGGCGGATCGCTGCGGCCAATGCCCGGTTACGCGCCGGGTAAATGGTATCCACCCCGCTGCCCAGCACCGCAACCGTCATCGCGCCCGCATTCAGCGCCGCCTGGTGGGCGGTGGCATCGATGCCGGCGGCGAGCCCGGAAGTGATGGTAAACCCCTGGCGCGCTATGGTGCCGGCGAAATCGCGGGCATTGGCAACACCCCCTGCCGTCGGGTTGCGGCTGCCTACCACCGCCAGCTGTGGTTGCCACAGGGCGTCGATATTGCCATCGGCAAACAACACCGCCGGCGCCACCGGGATTTCGGCCAGCAGGGCGGGGTAACGCTCGTCGTCAAACGGAATGAGTTCATGGCCGTCCTGCGACAGCCACTCCAGGTCGCGCTCCAGCTGGTCCGCATCCGGTTTCTGCAGGGCGCTGACAATCTCTTCGGACAGGCCAGCACGCCGCTGTTCAGCGGGGCTGGCGTCTATCAGGCGATCAATCGAACCAAAGGACCGGACCAGGCCGGCCAGAGTCTGCCCCCCCAACCGGGGTGCACGAATGGCAATTAACCAGTTTCGCTGCTTCGTGGCAGCAACCCCCTTGACCCGTCAGTTTTCAAAAATGCCCTGTTGCCCTTTCAGGAACGCTCGTTGGGATGACGCAGCACGTCGTAAGACCGCACCAGGTTGTCACCGTCCAGCACCATGGCGTAACTGATGTCGTCAAAAGTGCGGAACACCATCACCATGGCGTGGTACTGCTCGGGCAGCCGTATTTCCGACTGCTCGTCAAAACTGCCCCAGCGATAACCCACACGGTCGTCGACTTCCTTGCCCGGGCGGAATACCGAGAACACATGCCCTGATTCCAGCCCCTGCCGTGAGCCACCGCTCAGCGCCACGATCTGGTAATGGCCCACACCATAAATGGCGTCCTTGGTTGCCAGCACACGAAGCCCTTCCGGCACGGAGTTCATGGCATGCGGCTGGAACACCGAATCGTAACCGACGCTGTCCAGGGGCAGTATATAGTCTCCTTCCTTGATCTCTGTACGATCTTTCAGTACATCCAGGACGGAAATATCCCCGGTCTTCGCCACACGCACGCGGCTGACTTCGATCATTTCGTAGCCCACCGGGTTTTTCGGCCGCTTGTTCCACGGAGCGGTGTCGTTCCAAAGGGTGTCATTGCGGTTCTTGGTATTGGGCACCTGCTTCCACTGTTCCTTGGGCAAAACCCGGCGCACGCCATCTTCCTTGGTCTGGTCGTAAATGCTGTACAGGCGCGCCACCACGAACTCGTCGCCCACGCTGGCGTTCAGGCCACGGGCGTAAGTCTGGTCGGAGTATGTGGCGGTCAACCGGTCTTCATTGTTCGCGACAATGTAAGGCAGGTTGGCAAATTCATCGGCCGAGAGCACCCGCACATCACGCAGGAACGGTTCGATTCTTTCCAGCGGAATGGCATTGATGGGAGCATCGCGGTCCACCACGCGAATCGCCGGTGAGAGCTTTTCGGTGCCGGCGCGATTCAGGCGCAGTTGTGGCACACCATCGACATAAACCAGCGACAGTTCATCGCCCGGATAAATGAGATGGGGGTTTTCGATCTGCGGGTTTGCGTGCCAGATCGCCGGCCACTGCCAGGGTTTGTCCAGGAAACGTCCCGAAATGTCCCACAGCGTGTCGCCCTTGACGACCACGTAACGGTCGGGATGGTCGGATCGTACAGACACATCCTGTGCCACAACGACGCCGATTGCTCCCGTCAAAAAAGCCGCAAACATGCTAAGCATGATTTTCCTGATCACGTTCCTTCCTCTCTTGTAGGCATCCAGCCATCTAGTAAGATGCGGTCAGTAATAAACTGGCGGACAGGGTCAGCCACTGGTTATCATAAAGAAACCTGTCATAAAGTTCATCTAAATTGTTTCATGCACGCGTAAATATATGGCCACACTAGAAATTCTGGAATTTCCCGATCCGCGCCTTCGGACCGCCGCCAAACCGGTAACCGTCTTTGATGATGAGTTACGCAAGCTGGCGCGGGACATGACCGAAACCATGTATGCCGAGAACGGCATCGGCCTTGCAGCCACCCAGGTGAATGTTCACCGGCAGTTGCTGGTACTGGACGTCAGCGACAGCCGGGACCAGCTGAAAATCTACGTCAACCCGCAGATTCTGGAAAGCAGTGGCGAGCAGAACTGCGAGGAGGGCTGTTTGTCGGTTCCGGGCGTCTATGCCGAAGTCAAGCGCGCCGAAAATGTTCGGGTACGGGCGTTTGACGTGCATGGCCAGGCGTTTGAAGAGGACCTCAGCGGCCTGCACGCCATCTGCCTGCAGCATGAAATGGATCACCTGCAGGGCAAGCTGTTCGTCGATTACCTTTCGCCCCTGAAGCGCCAAATGGTGAGGAAAAAGCTGGAAAAAGCGAAAAAGCAGGCCAGGAAAGAGCCTGCCGCCGTGATGTGACCGGCACTTTGCAACCCCTTCCCGAGCCGCCGCTTTGAACCAAAATGCCAACCCGGCTGCCGCTCCACCCGGCAGCCTGCGCATCATCTTTGCCGGCACCCCCGACTTCGCTGTGCCGCCGCTGAAAGCACTGGCAATGGCCGGCTTCATACCGCAATCCGTGCTGACCCAGCCCGATCGCCGTGCTGGACGCGGGCAGAAACTGCAGGCCAGCCCGGTGAAGCAGGCCGCGCTGGAACTGGAAATACCGGTGTTCCAGCCGGAAAGCCTGAAAACAGCCGAATTCCTGGACTGGCTGGAAAGCCAGCATGCCGACCTGATGATCGTGGTGGCCTACGGCCTGATCCTGCCCCAGGCGGTGCTTGACTCGCCCCGCTTCGGTTGCTGGAACATCCATGCCTCATTGCTGCCCCGCTGGCGCGGCGCAGCCCCGATCCAGCGCGCCATCGAAGCCGGTGACACCGAAAGCGGCGTCTGCATCATGCGAATGGATGCCGGCCTGGACACCGGCGCGGTACTGGCCCGCTCCCGGATCGAGATCGCTCCTGACGAAACCGGCGGCTCATTGCACGACCGGCTGGCGCAACTCGGTGCTGAAACCCTGCTGCAGTGCGTCGAACAGCTGAACGCGGGCAGCTTGCCCGCGGCCATACCGCAGGAAGCGGCGGGCATCAGCTACGCGCGCAAACTCGACAAGACCGAGGCCGGGATCCACTGGCAGGAGCCCGCGGTGCAGCTGGAAAGGCGCATAAGGGCATTCAATCCCTGGCCTGTGTGCTGGTGTGATATCGCGGGCGAGCGCTGCCGCATTTGGGCCGCGAACGCCGAAGCCGGGGCTTCCACCGAACCGGCCGGCAGCATCCTGCAGGCGGATGCCAACGGTATTGTGGTTGCCTGCGGCGAAGGCCGGTTGCGCATCACTCAGTTGCAGCGGCCCGGCGGCCGTCCGCAAACAGCGCAGGAATTCCTCCATGGACGCACCCTGCCCGCGCGGCTGGGCTCCGGCAGTTGATGAGCTGCCGTGGCTGAACCTCGTGGCAACAAGGCTGCTCCCCGGCGGTCGGCACGGAAACCGAAGGCGCGCGCCGGTGCTGGCACAGCCGGAAAAACTGCTTCGGAAAACCCGCGCCTGGTAGCGCTCTCGGCCCTGGCCGAGGTGCTGGATGAGGGCAAGTCCTTACCGGAGAGCGTGGCGCTGGGTCATTCGATCGACGATGACGGCGGGCGCTGCAGCCCCTCGCAGGCGCGACACCTGGCTTACGGCGTACTGCGCTGGCAGGTGCCCCTGGCCTGGCTGGAGAGGCGGCTGCTGGACAAACCACTGAAGCAGAAAGACCGGGATATCAGCCGCCTCATGTGGCTGGGCCTGTTCCAGCTGTGGCAGGATCGCACGCCCGACCATGCCGCCATCAACGAGACCACGGAATGCGCCCGCGCGTTGGGCAAGAGCTGGGCCGTGAACCTGGTGAATGCGGTGCTGCGCCGCTTTCAACGCGAGCAGGAAATCCTGTTGGCCGAACTGGCGACTGTTCCCGAGCACCTGGCGCATCCTGCCTGGCTGTTGGCCGCCCTGCGGCGCGACTGGCCGCGGCACTGGACAGCCATCATTGCGGCCAACAACCAGCCGCCGCCGCTGTGGATACGGGTCAACCGGAGGATCACATCAACCGCGGCGGTTGCCGAGC
>CBFGWJ010000239.1:0-4360 GCA_965652335.1 uncultured Gammaproteobacteria bacterium
GGGTGACCGCCTGGCCAACCAGGCGCGGCGCAAGGAACAGCTGGATTTCGAGTTCAGCATCCTGAACGATTCCACGCCCAACGCCTGGGCCCTGCCCGGCGGAAAAATCGTGGTCAATCGTGGCTTGCTGACCGAACTGGACTCTGAAGCGGAACTGGCCGCGGTGATCGGCCACGAAATCGTCCATGCTGACGCTGCACACGGCGCGCGCGCCCAGTCCAAGGGCATGCTCACCCAGGTGGGCGCGGTGGTAAGCATGGTGATACTCGGCAGTACGGTTGACAACGCGTCAGCACGCGAGATCGCCATGCTGGTTCCCCAGGTGGGCGCGCAGCTGCTGACACAGAAATACGGCCGTGATGCCGAACGCGAATCCGATCACTACGGCATGATCTACATGTCCGAGGCCGGTTACGATCCGCAAGGCGCGGTGGAGTTGCAGAAAACGTTCCTGAAGCTGTCCGAAGGCCGCAACCAGGACTGGATGTCCGGCCTGTTCGCTTCCCATCCACCCTCCCGCGAACGCCTGCAGAACAATATTGAAACTGCCAAAAGCCTGCCGGCGGGCGGCGAGACCGGTGACTCGCGTTACCGGGAGCAGATGGCCTGGCTGAGGCGGGTGCAGCCCGCTTACGAAGCCTATGACAAGGCCAACAAGGCCCTGTCGGAAAACCAGGTCTCCGATGCCCAGGAGCTGCTGAACAAGGCCATGGCCATCGAACCCCGTGAATCCCTGTTCCTTGCCCTGCAGGGCGATATCCATGCGCTGAATGACAAAACGCGCCCGGCGCTCAATGCCTACACCAAAGCCATCGAAGCCAACCCGGAACTGTTCTACGGTTACCTGCGCCGTGGCCAGGTCGAGTTTAAACGCAGCCAGTCGGATGCGGCCCGCCCTGACCTCGAGAAAAGCCTGGAGCTGATGCCAACAGCCGAAGCGCACTACCTGCTCGGCCTGCTGGACAAGACCCGCGGAGAAACGGCCAAGGCCGTCCAGCACTTCCAGTCGGCCGCCGGTTCGCAATCGGAATCGGGCCAGAAGGCCCGCGGCGAACTGGTGCGCATGGACCTGCCGCAGAATCCCGCCCGCTATGTGCCCTCGAAAGCCGTGGTGGACAAGTCGAATATCGTCTGGGCAGTGTTTGCCAACCAGTCGGGCCTGCCGTTGAAGAACATCGAAGTCAGCTTTGCCTGGCGTGATGATGCCGGCCGCACCCGAAGCAGCAAGACCTTGTATCGTGGCCCCCTGGCCAATGGCAAGCAGGACAATGTGCGCCTGGGCATCCAGCTCAATTCAGCCGCCGAAATCGATTCACGGGTACTGGTGGAAGTAACGGCCGCGCAGATTGCCGAATGAATCGAACGGCAGGGCGGGCACTGCCCTGGCCAGGGCGGTACACTGTGCCCAGTCCGACAGCGACGGATGCCGCCAGGATAACGGATGATTTACGACCTGCACACGCACAGCCACTTTTCCGACGGCACCCTGAGCCCGGCCGAACTGGTGCAACGCGCCGTTGACCACGGCGTGGATGTGCTGGCCATCACCGACCACGACTGCATCGAAGCCTGCCACGTGGATGCAGCCGCCGGAAAGGACATCCGGCTGGTCCACGGTATCGAGCTGTCCACGCATTGGGAAAACACCGGTATCCATGTGGTGGGCCTGGACTTCGACCCGCACAGCGAAGTCATTCGGCAGGCGGCCGCGCAACAGGCTGAGGCCCGCCAACTACGTGCCGGGCAGATTGCCGAACGGCTGGAAAAACAGGGCATCAGCGATGCGCTCGACGGCGCATCCGCCTACGCAACCGGCAATTACCTGGGCAGGCCGCATTTCGCGCAACACATCGTGGCCAGCGGCAAGGCCAAAAACCTGCAGGCCGCCTTCAAACAGTACCTGGCTGCCGGCAAGGCCGGCGATGTGAAACATCATTGGGCGGACCTGCCGCAGACGGTGGAATGGATTCACGCGGCGCGCGGAATCCCGGTGCTGGCGCATCCGCTGAAGTATTCACTCACGCGCAGCAAGCTGAAACGATTGCTGCAGGTTTTCAAAGGCCTGGGAGGCCGGGGAGTGGAAGTGATTTCCGGCCAGCAGACACCCGACCAGACCCGCGGCATCGCTTCGCTGTGCGCGGAGCTGGGCCTGCTGGCTTCCTGCGGCTCGGACTTTCACAGCCCCGGGTCCCTGTGGGCGGAGCTGGGCCGGTTCCCGGCCCTGCCCGCCCGCCTCACACCGGTGTGGGAAAGCTTTCGCTGACCCGCAATCCCGGCCGCAAGCCATCTATTTGGATTTTTCCAGCGCCTGTTCCAGGTCGGCCAGGATGTCTTCGATATCTTCGATACCAATGCACAGGCGAATCATGTCGGGCGTGACCCCCGCGGATTTCAGCTCTTCTTCCGACAGCTGCCGGTGGGTGGTGGAGGCCGGGTGCGCGGCCAGCGATTTCACGTCACCGATGTTCACCAGCCGCAGGAACAGCTGCAGCGCATCGTAGAATTTCACGCCGGCATCGAAACCACCCTTGATGCCAAAAGTCAGCAGCGCCGAAGGCTTGCCGCCGGTGTATTTCCGCGCCAGGTCGTAGTAGGGCGAATCAGGCAGCCCGGCGAAATTCACCCAGGCCACTCGCGGATGCGATTGCAGATACTTCGCCACCGCCAGGGCATTGTCACAGTGCCGCTGCATGCGCAACGGCAGCGTCTGCAGGCCCTGCAGGATCAGGAACGCGCTCATCGGGCTCAGCGCCGAACCGGTATTGCGCAAGGGCACGGTGCGCGCCCGCGCGATGTAGGCGGCTTCCGCCATGGCCTCGGTGTAGATCACGCCGTGGTAGGACTCCTCCGGCGTGGTGAGCATGTGGAATTTTTCCGGGTAATCCGCCCAGGGGAACTTGCCGCTGTCGACGATCACGCCACCCAGTGAGTTGCCGTGCCCGGCCATGTACTTGGTGAGCGAGTTCACCACGATATCGGCGCCCCAGTTGATCGGCTTGACCAGCGCCGGCGTGGCCACGGTGTTGTCCACGATCAGCGGCACACCGTGCGCATGCGCCATATTGGCCAGCGCCTCGATATCAACGATATTACCCGCCGGGTTGCCGATGGTTTCACAGAACACCGCGGTGGTCTTGTCATCGATCAGCTGTTCCAGGGCCGCCGGCGTGTCATCGGCGGCAAAGCGGCACTCGATGCCCAGCCTGGGCAGCATGTGCTTGAACAGGGTGTAGGTGCCGCCGTACAGCAGCGGCACGGTGACGATGTTGTTGCCCTGCTCGGCGATGTTGAGCACGGAATAGTTGATGGCCGCGCTGCCGGCGCTCAGGCACAGGCCGGCCAGGCCGCCTTCCAGAGCCGCGCAGCGTTGCTCCAGCACATCGGTGGTGGGGTTCATGATGCGCGTGTAAATGTTGCCCGGCACCGCCAGGTTGAACAGGTCGGCGCCGTGCTGGGCGTTGTCGAATTCATACGCCACGGTCTGGTAAATCGGCACGGTTACTGCCTTGGTGGCCGGGTCGGCCTTGAATCCGGCGTGTACCGCCAGTGTTTGGTCTTTCATCGTTTCACTCCGAGGATTTGAGATCGAGAGAACAGCGTCCGGCTGCTGGCGCGCTGCACCTGCGGGGCAATGGCGGCGCATACCGGGACGGCATCCTGCAACGAATGATTGTCGTTGCCGTGCGACGCGTCAAGCACTGTGTCAAGCGCTGTGTCATGGCTATATAAAAAAACGGGCCCGGTTTGTGACCGGGCCCGTTCGCATGGCGGGTCGATCAGCGGCGGAAGCCTACTGGAAGTTCCACTGCAGGCCGAGTGCGTAGGCCGTGCCGATTTCGTCGTACTGGTAGGCGCGGCTCTTGCGGCCTGCGTAGTAGTACTCGGGCTCGTCATTCAGGTTGACGATTTCCAGGTACACCTGCCAGTTGTCGTTGAAGCGGTACTTGGCGGTGATGTCCATCTGCAGGTGGGCATCGGTGTAGCGGTCGTAGCCTTCCTCCACCAGTTCATCGATGTAGCGGTCGCGGTATTTCATGGCAAAGCGCAGGTCAAAGCCGTGCTTCTCGTAACCCAGCATGAAGCTGCCGATGTTCTCCGACTGCTTGGGCAGGGTGATCTTGCGGTCGCCGGTGTTGGCGTCGCTGTCCACGAAGGTATAGTTCAGGCCGACCAGGAAACCGTCCCAGGGCGCGCCGAGGAAACCGAAGTGCTGCTGGTAGTTCAGTTCCAGGCCGGTGACCTGGGCGGAATCACCGTTCAGCGCAATGATGGCCTCGTCCAGCACCTGGCCCTGGAATTCATAGTCTTCCAGCTCCTGCAGGAAAATGAAGTCGTCGATGTCCTTGTAGAACACGCCGGC
>CBFGWJ010000240.1:0-4342 GCA_965652335.1 uncultured Gammaproteobacteria bacterium
CTGCCCATGCTGTGGAACAGGTAGACATAGTGAACCGGGTGCAATGAACGCTTCAGCTGCAGGTTGTCCAGGTCCATCATGGTCAGCACGAACACATCCGACTGGTTGACCTGGAAAAATATGGTCAGGAACAAGCCTTCGGGAATGCACAGGGCCATATAGTTCACGTGCTGGTAGCGCAGGCCAGGGTCCTGCGCATCAGATGTGACATAACATACCTTGCGTTGCAGCCGGTTGTTGAGCTCGGCGATCAGGCCGGAGAACTGGTGCCAGTCCTGGCCGGTTTCCGCATAGAAAACCAGTTCACGCCATTCCCGTGGTAGTCGACGAAAGCGCCGCCAGGCTTTCCATCCGGCCAGAAAAGACATGGGTTGATACCGGCTCAGCTGTCGCCGGTTGCGTCATTCGAAGAGCTGTTTTTTTCCGGGCGCCGGAACAGGTTCTTCAGCTTGTACCAATAGGTTTTCACAGCCAGGGCAATCGAGGCGAAAATACCCACCAGGGCCGAAACAATCATGCTGCCGGTGCTGGGATCCAAATAGGCCTCAGCAACAGGAGCATACACCAGCAAAACCAAAAGCACGCTGGCAGGAAGGAATTTGATGAGCATGGAAATCATGGCTTGGCCCGATTGATTTGACGCCGGAATTTTATCACTTTTAACCATGCCCGATGGTTGGTGGTATCAGCCAATCACGTCTTCGAGCGCGGACAGCAACCGGCCAAGATCGTAGTCCGTGATGTCGCCCATGGTGGAAATCCGGAACATCTCTTCGGCCAGTGCTCCCTGGCCTGCGTAGATCACAAAGCCCCGCAGTTTCAAGCCGTCATGCAGCTGCTGATAACTGAGCCCCTGTGGCAAAGCGTAAGCGCGCAACACGCAGGAACTGGCACCTTCTTCCAGCATCGGTTGAACCCCAAGCCTTTCCAGGCATCGGGCCACCCGGTTTGCCAGGCGGAGGTAGTGCGCATGCCTTCCCGCCCGCCCCCCGGCCTTGAAAAATTCATCCAGCGCCTGGTTGAGCGCCAGCAAACTGGTCACTGGAGGGGTAAACGGAGTGGACTGCCGCTGTTGGTGGTCAGCCCAAAGCGACAGGTCCAGGGTCATGGTGCGAGCGGGCTTCACGGCGACTTCCACGGCTTCCCGCCTGGCCACTACCATGCAGGAACCTGGGATGCCGTGCAGGCACTTGTTGGCCGTGGCCGCACAGGCCATCAATGCGGGCGAGTCAAAAGGGATGGCTTCGGCACCAAAACTGGACACCGTATCAAGCAGCAAGCCCACTTCCGCCTGTTCGCACAGCCTGGCCAGCGGAATCACCGGATTCAACCTCCCTGTGGTGGTTTCATGGTGCACGGCCAGTACGTGAGTAATTCCGCCGGAATGCAGTTCTGACTCGATTTTCGACAGGTCCCAGGCGTCTTTCCATCCCGCCTTGACAGCATTTCCGGGAATACCGTGAATCGCCAGGAGCCTGGACAGCCGTTCGCCGTAAACCCCGTTTTCCGGAACCAGCACACGGGCATCAGCGGGCAGCAGGGAACTGACCATCGCCTCGAGGGCTGTGGTGCCGGAACCGCCCAGCAAAACCGGCATCCATTGCCCTTCATCCAGCGCATACACAGCATTCAGCTTGCTGCGCACCTGCTGCTGCAGATTGAAAAATTCAGGCTCGCGATGGCATAAATCCTCAGCTGCCATGGCCTGGCGCACCCCGTTTGAGATACTTACGGGACCTGGATTCAACAAGATGCTGCGCATGGCTTTCTCGAGGATGTCTTGAAGAAGGTGTAACGTCAGTCAACGCTCAAAGCATGCCGGAGCGGTATAGCAATACTGCGGCACAAATCAGTATGAACACCGAAATGATGAATTCACCATTACGCAGCAGCGACTGCCGTGCATTCCATTCGGCATCGGCATTGGCTTTCCACCGCAGGCGGGTTGGGAACATGGCCGGTGTGCTGTTGCTCCAGTTGCGCCAGGCGTCACCAAAAATTCGTTCCAACTTGGCATCTTCATAACGGATGGCAGCCGGATAGTAAAACCAGAAAAAGAACAACACGACCAGCACAACAATCCAATTGGCGCAGGCGATGGTGAAACCGATCAGGATCAGGAAATTACCCAGGTAGAGTGGGTGACGCACCAGCGAATAGGCGCCGGTGGTGGCCAGCTGCTTGTTCTTGTAAATCACGCCGGCCGCATAGATGCGCCAGACCTGGCCAATCAACGCCAGGGCAAACCCGGCGTAAACCCGGGTTTCGCCAGCCGGCTCAGTGAAGATGCCACACACAAGCAGCAGCAACAGGCCCAGGCCCTGGCGGGAAACTTCATGAAACCTGAGGCTGTCGATGAAGCCGGCAATTCCTGCCCGCTCGCCCATTTTTTCGGCTCGATGACTGACCATATTGTTCTGATTCTCCTGGGCTTTATCGAAGGCTGTTGAATTGAGGCCTGCTATTGTATGCCGCCGCGTTGCCACTGGCCAAACTGCTGCGTCGGGACTGGCTCAATGAGCGCTCCAGGGTGCACTGACACCGAGGTGCGCCATCAGCCGGCGGCAGACATCCGCCGGTGACTGGTCGGGCCTCGGCAGTTGATCCGGCGCCCCTTTGCGTATGTGCATGTGCAGGAACTCCGGCCCTTCGCGGCTGGAAAGAAATCGCTCGAGCTTCTGCCGGTCGCCGGTTTCCGCTGCATTCCGGTAGCCACAGGCGCTGGCGATGGCGGCGAAGCTCACCCCTCTGCTCACTGTTGACTGGCCACCGGTGGAATCATGCACACCGTTGTCCAGCAGCAGGTGCTGGAGATTGCCTGGTCCGTACGCGCCAAGCGTGGCCATATTACCCATGCGCATCAGGGCGGCACCATCGCCATCAACCACGACGACTTGCCGGTCCGGTTGTGCCAGGGCCAGGCCCAACGCAAAGGATGAAGCACAACCCATCGACCCCACCATATAGAGCTGGTTGGGCCGGTCTTCCAGGGCAAACAATTCGCGGCCGGTAAACCCTGTGGTGCCAATCACCACGGAGCCCTGCAACGGCGTGAATTCGATCACGGTTTGCAGTGCCTGTTGACGGCTGGGCAGGTTTTCATCAGGCAGCTCAGCCGGAATGTCGTATGAACGTGGCCGGGATTGCGGCTGCCACTGGCTTTGCAGCGCACTGGGCGCCACCGAACCCTTGCGCATGATGAATGCATAAGGCCGCGCAGTCCGCTCCATTTGCCAGCGGGCGGCTTCCAGCATGCCGGCCACGTCATCGGCGTTGCGTGGAAAATAAGCCCACGGAATCTGCAGCCGGTCCAGCAGTTCGCCGGTAATCTGGCCCATCAGTTCATGCTGGGGCTCATCCTGCAGCCCCGGTTCGCCGCGCAGGGTGATGATCAGGAGAATGGGAATGCGGAACACCCAATTGAGTGAGCTCAGCGGACTGATGGCATTACCCAGGCCCGAATTCTGCATCATCGCCACCGCCGGCTGCCCGCCGATGGCGGCGCCACTGGCTGTGGCCACCGCATCACCCTCGTTGGCCGATGAGATGTAGCTCATTTCCGGATCGTCTATCACACGGTTGATGAACGGTGTCAGAAATGAGCAGGGGACTCCGGCCCAGGTCCTGAAGCCCATTGCTTTGGCTGGACCGATGAAATCTTCGGCTTCAATCATGCAAGCAGATCCTTGCGACTGATGGGGTGGCTGGCATTCCAAATCGCTTCATGAATTCCGGCCCTGGGTAAATTCACTGGCGCGTTGCAGGTCCTGCAGGTTGTTGATGTCCATCCAGTGCCCGGAAATGTACTGCACCTGCGGGGCGTGGCCGTCAGCGATCAGGCGGTTGATCAAGTCGGGCAGGCCCATGCGGTCAAAATCCACTGATTGCTGCAACGAATCAAGCGCATGCAGCACCGCTTGCCGGCCCTCGCCACGGATTCTCAACAGGCCGATCCACCGGCCATCGGGTCTGCGACCTTGCCAGGCGTCATCGGCGCTCACCTGGTCCAGGAATACCTTTTGCTGGTACATTGCCCGGTCGTCCGGCGCGGAGCAGTAGGCGAGATCATTGGTGTTGCCGGTGACCTGCTCCAGCGGCGCCGAGTCCACGACCGCCAGTAATGGCTCATTCCAGTCCAGCAGGTTGTTGAGTATGTAGGTACGGAACAGGAGGTCGCCGTAAAGCAACACGGTGTCTTCACCCAGTCCTTCAATGGCCTGCCGGAGTGATGCCAGTTCACCGGTATCTTCCCAGCGCGGGTTGATGATCACCTCGATGCCTTTGACGTCGATGGCTTCCGCCCGGTAGCCGGCAACCACGGTGATTTCATTGACGCCCTGCC
>CBFGWJ010000241.1:0-4339 GCA_965652335.1 uncultured Gammaproteobacteria bacterium
TCGGGGCATTTTAGCGCGAAGCCTGTGAGCGCTGATAGAATCAGCCATGACTGTATTGCGGAATGATGAGATGCCCATTTCCCCCATGCTTTTCCGTGCCGCGCCCGTTGTGCTGCTGTGTATTTTCCTGCTTTTCGGCTGTAAGCCTTCAGGTTCGGACGCGCCGCCCGGCCGCGTCGCCGATGTTGTTCAACCGGAATTGCCGGCGGATACCTGGATCGCGTTCATAGACGAGCAGATCGAGGCGCATCTTCAAGCGCACCCGGCCTGGGCGGTGGTGCAGGGGCGGCATGAATTCGATGGCCAGTTGCCGGACTGGAGCGCGGACGCGATTGCTGCCGAAATCACCCGCCTGCAGGCCGCCCGGGACGAGGCCCGGCAATTCGCAGCCGATGAACTCGGCGCAGTGGGTGAATACCAGCGGGATTATTTCATCGCCGTGATGGATCGCATGCTGTTCTGGTTGGACAAGGCCGAGTGGCCGTTTGTAAACCCGGCATTCTATTTCGACTGGATGTCGGATTCGCTGGACCCAAGCCCCTACATCGCGCTCAATTACGCACCGCTCGAGCAGCGCATGCAGGCCTTTACCCGCTATGCCTCCGAGGTTCCCCGTGCCGCGGCGCAGATACGCGCCAACCTGCGCATGCCCATGGCGCGCACGCGGCTGGAATATGGCATCAGTTCTTTCCAGGGCATGGCGGACTACTTTGCCAATGACGTGCCGGCAGTGTTCGCCGGTGTCGCGGATGAAACCCTGCAGGCTGAATTCGCGGCGGCGACCGCCGCGGCGGCAGCCGCCATGGGCGACCTGGCGGGCTGGCTGAAATCCAACCGCGCCACGGCTACCGAAGACTATGCCATTGGCCCCGAATTGTTCAGCCAGATGGTCTATGACACCGAGCGTGTATCGGTAAGCTTGCCGGAGCTTGAAGCCATGGGCCGGGAAGACCTGCGCCGCAACCAGCTGGCACTGGGTGAAGCCTGCGCCGAGTTCGCCCCGGGCGAATCGGTGCGCAGTTGTTTCGCGAAAATGTCCGGCCGCAAACCACAGGGTGGCGCTGTTGAGGCTGCCCGCGAACAACTGAAGGAATTGCGGGCGTTCATGGTGGAGCAGGATTTGGTGACCATTCCGGGAACCGAGGAAGCACTGGTGGCTGAAGCGCCGCCTTATGCGCGGTCCAATTCGGCCTACATCAACATTCCCGGGCCGTATGAGAAGAACCAGCCTTCGGTGTACTACATTTCGCCACCAGACCCGAGCTGGTCCGATGAGGTGCAACAGGCTTATGTGCCCGGTGAGTCGGACCTGCTGTTCACTTCGGTGCACGAGGTCTGGCCGGGCCACTTCCTCAATTTCCTGCACGCCAACCGCGCTGACTGGAAATTCGGTCGCCTGTTTGTGAGTTATGCTTTCGGCGAGGGCTGGGCGCACTACACAGAGGAAATGATGCTGGACGCCGGCCTGCGGGGGGCTTCGGCTGAAACCCGCATCGGCCAGCTGTCCAACGCGCTGCTGCGCAATGTCAGGTATCTCTGCGCCATCGGCCTGCACACCGCCGGAATGGGCGTGGAAGACTGCAAGCGGATGTTTATCGAGGAGGCGTACCAGGACGAGGGCACTGCGCTGCAGCAGGCCGCCCGCGGCACCTATGATCCTGGCTATCTCAATTACACGCTGGGCAAGCTGATGATCCGGCAGTTGCGCAACGACTGGACACATGAGCGCGGCGGGCGTGAAGCCTGGCGCGAGTTCCATGACCGCTTCCTGTCTTTTGGCGGACCGCCGGTGCCGCTGGTACGTAAACAAATGCTGGGTGAAGAATGAATATCGAGTTTTTTGGTGCTGCCGGGGAAGTAACCGGCTCCTGCCATATCCTGCGGGTGGGCGGCAAGACGATCCTGCTGGATTGCGGGCTGATCCAGGGCAGCCGCAAGGATGAAGAACGCAACCACGATCCGTTTCCGTTTGAAGCCAGCCATATTGACGCAGTGGTGCTCAGCCATGCTCATCTGGACCACTGCGGGCGATTGCCCCTGCTGGTGAAACGCGGCTTTCGCGGGCCGATATTCGTGCAGGAGGCTGCCGGGGAACTGGCTGCCATTTTGCTGGCCGATGCCGCCCACCTGGAAGAGCGTGATGCCGAGTACCAGTCCCGCAAGACGGGGCGCAACATCAAGCCGCTGTTCACCCTGGAAGACGGTGAAACGGTGATGCGGCAGCTCAAGGGCATGAAATACCGCCAGCGATTCAGCGTCGTGCCTGGGGTTGAGGTCTGCTACCGAGATGCCGGGCACATCCTGGGTTCCTGTGCTGTGGAAGTGTTTCTCAGCGAAGGCGGCCGACAGCGCAAGCTGGTGTTTTCCGGCGACCTGGGGCAATACGGCACGCCCATCCTGAAAGACCCGGAATGCATCGATTCAGCCGATTACGTGCTGATGGAATCCACCTACGGCAACCGCCGCCACCGTGAACGTGAGGACACAATCCGGGAAATCGGCGAGATTCTCAGCGACGTGCGCGCCGGCTCGGGTAATGTTCTGGTCCCGGCCTTCGCCATCGGCCGCACGCAGGAAATCCTGTACCTGTTGGGCAAGCATTACCAGGAGTGGGAACTGGACCGGTTCCAGGTTTTCCTCGACAGTCCCATGGCAATAGAAACTTCCAAAGTCTACTGGGACTACCCGCATCTTTATGATGAGGAGGCCACCAAGTTGCACCGGGAAAACGATGGCATGCCGCTGTTGCCCAACCTGAAGCTGTCACGTTCCAGCGAGGATTCAATTGCCATCAACCGCATCCGTTCCGGCGCCATCATCATTGCCGGCAGCGGCATGTGCAATGGCGGCCGCATCGTGCATCACCTCAAGCACAACCTGCCGGACAGGCGGAACCATGTGATGATCGTCGGTTTCCAGGCTTATGGCTCAACCGGTCGCAGGCTGGTGGATGGCGAGGCTTCAGTGCGCATCCATGGCCAGGACGTTCCGGTCAATGCGCGCATCCATACGGTGGGTGGCCTGTCGGCGCACGGCGACCAGGATGACCTGGCCCGCTGGTACGAATGCATGTCGAATCGCCCGCCCGTGTGGCTGGTGCACGGCGAGCGCGAATCGCAGTACGCATTCCGCGATTACCTCGCCAACCGCAACGGCGCTGTCGTGCACATCCCCGAACCGGGTGAGCGGCTGGAGCTGTAGGAGCGGCTTCAGCCGCGTCCCAACGCTGTCGGCGCTAAAGCGCCTCCTACAGTTCCAGCGTCATGAATCGGTTGCAACCCGAATGGCCGGTATTACCCATCGGCCCGTCATGTGGTTCGAAGCCATAGCGCTGATACAGTTTCCGTGCATGCGTCATGGATTCCAGCGTTTCCAGGTAGCATAGCCGGTAGCCCGCGGCTCGCGCCGCGGAGAGGATATGGTCCAACAGGCGGGCGCCCTGGCCCTTGCCACGCAGCTCGGGCCGGAAATACATCTTGCGCAATTCGCACACGTCTTTCGGGCCATCGATCAATGGCGCGAATCCACCGCAGCCGAGCAGGACACGCTGCTTCTCCAGCACGTAGAAGCCTGCCCTGGGCGCCGGGTAGGATTCAAACATGGCGTCCACTTCGGGATCCTGTATGGAGTAACCGCATCCCACCGCTCCGTATTCGGTCATGACGTCGCGAATGATTCGCGCCACGGCCGGATTGTCCCCGCGCCGCATGGGCCGCAGCCGGTAGTCAGCCGAAATGCGGGCATAGCGCAGGGCTCTTGCATAGCGGCTCAATCCCGCAAGAACTTCTTCGCGCTCCCTTGGAGGCAGGCACGACAGCGCGGTGTCTACCTGCTCGTTGGAATGCCGGTGGATGGGACTGAGGCATTTTTTGCCTGCGGTAGCCAGGCTGAGCAGGCGCTGCCGGCCATCAGCCGGGTTGGGCAAAGCCTGTATTTCGCCACGACGCACCAGGCGGTTTACCAGGCGACTGACTTTGGATTTTTCCAGCACCAGCCGCTCGCACAATTCGGATGCCGTGGCCTGGCCCAGCATCTCCAGCTCCAGCAGCACATGGCATTCAGAGAAGCCATGGCCAGCGAAGTCGCGCGTGCTGTCGAGCAGGTGCAGCTCACGCACGATTTGCCGTGATGCTTCACGGATGTGGGGAGTCTGGGTTTTCATATGGCGAATTTACAATCAAATAGTTGTGAAATGCAACTAAAAGGAGATGGCCGTCAGTAGCAACCCCGCAGGAGGGGCTTCAGCCCCGACCATTCGCTCCACGGCACCCGTCGGCGCTAAAGCGCCTCCTACGGCTTGTGATGGTAGGAGGGGCTTCAGCCCCGACCATTTGCTCCA
>CBFGWJ010000242.1:0-4310 GCA_965652335.1 uncultured Gammaproteobacteria bacterium
CCGCTGGATTTCCAGGTCGCGCAGTGCAATGGTGGGCATGCCGCCGGCCAGTTTTACCCAATGCAGGCCGGAATCCACGGTAAAGAAAACGCCGGTTTCAGTGTCCAGGAACAGCAGTTCAGGATTCACGTGATCCTGCACAATCCGCCACACCAGGTTACGGTCGGGCAGGTCACCGCGCAGCGAAATCCAGTTGCGGCCGCGGTCGGTGCTGCGGTAGACGTAGGGCGTGAAATCGCCGGACTTGTGGTCGTCCAGCGTGATGTAAACCGTATCGGGGTCGTGCAGGTCGGCCTTGATGTCATTGACGAAGAAGTCATCAGTGACATTGGGCAGCCGCTCCACGGTGCGCCAGTTGGCCCCGCCATCCTCACTGACCTGGATGCGGCCATCATCGGTACCGGCGTACAGCAGGCCTTGCACCAGCGGCGATTCGTCCAGCGAAGTGATGGTGCCGTACTCCGACATGGCATAAAGGTCCCAGGCGGCATCGATACTCCACACCCGGTCCATCATGGGCAGGGTCAGGCGGTCGCGGTTGTGGGTCAGGTCGCCGGAGATGGCCGTCCAGCTGTCGCCGTGGTCGTCCGAACGCCACACCCGCTGGCTGGCGTAGTACAGCCGCGCCGGGTCATGCGGGCTGATCAGGATGGGTGCATCCCAGTTGAATCGTTCCGGCGGCTCACCGGCGGCCGGTTGCGGCTGGATGTAGATCATTTCGCCCGAAACCCGGTCGTAGCGGGTCAGGTTGCCGCCCTGCCACTCGGAATAGATGATGTCGGGGTTGCCGGGATCCACCGCCTGGTCATGGCCGTCGCCAAACAGCGTGATGAACCAGTCGGAATTGCGAATGCCATGCACATTGTCGGTGCGTGACGGGCCGCCCTGGGAGTTGTTGTCCTGGGTACCGCCGTAGAGGTTGTAAAACGGCGTGTCGTAATCCACTGCCACTTTGTAGATCTGCGTGACCGGCAGGTTGTCGATGAAGCGATAGGTGGCGCCGAGATCAAAGGACTCATACAGGCCGCCATCGGTGCCCAGCAGGATGTAGTCGGGGTCGTTCGGGTCGAACACCATGGCGTGGTGGTCGCTGTGCTTGTAGCCAAAAGGCTGCGCCACAAATGTGGTGCCGCCATCCACCGTCACGTTCAGGGCGACATCCATCTGGTACACGCGGTCGAAGCGGTGCGGATCAGCGAAGATCTCCTGGTAATAGTGCGGGCCGGTGCCGCCCGACAGGTAATCGCTGCGTTTTTCCCAGGTTTCGCCGCCGTCGGCCGAGCGCCAGAATCCGCCGGTACGGTTACCCAGTTCGATGGTGGCATAAATCATGTCCGGGTCGATGGGTGATATCGCCAGGCCGATCTTGCCCATGTCTTCATCCGGCAGGCCAGTTTCCAGCTCGCGCCAGGTCCTGCCGGCATCGGTCGATTTGAAGATGCCGGATTCCGGGCCGCCGTTCATCACCGCCGCCACGCTGCGAATGCGCTGGTGCTTGCTGGCAATCAATACATCCGGGTTGCGTGGATCGAGGTGGATTTCATTGGCCCCGGTGTACGGCCCCGCGCTGAGTATGTTCTCCCAGGTCTCGCCACCGTCGATGCTCTTGAACAACCCGCGGTCCCCACCGCCAGACCACAACGGCCCCTGCGCAGCCACATAAATGACATCGGAGTCGCGCGGGTCGATGCGGATCATGCCGATGTGCTCGGAGTCCTTGAGTCCCATGTTCTTCCAGGTCTTGCCGCCGTCCAGGCTGCGATACACCCCATCCCCGTAGGCCACATGACGACCGCTGACATTTTCTCCCGTGCCCACCCAGATGACATGCGGGTTGCTCGGGTCGATGGTGATGGCGCCGATGGAGTAGGAACCCTGGCCGTCAAAGATGGACTCCCAGGTGGTGCCGCGATTGGCAGTCTTCCATACACCGCCGCTGCCGACGCCCACGTACCAGGTGCTGCGGTCGGTTGGGTCCACCGCAATATCGGCAATTCGTCCGGACATGAAAGCCGGGCCGATGCCACGCCACTCCAGGCCTTTCAGCGTTGGTTCATTGAGGCCCGGTTGCACCGGGGCCTTTTCCTTGTCAGCGGAACAGGCGAGGTTGAAAACCAGCAGCAGGGCCATCAGCACGAGGGCGCGAGCGGGTAGGGACATAACCATCTCCAGGTAAAGGTGGACCCGTGAATGCAGCCTGTTGTGTGAGTCAGCGGTCAAAGCAGGGTCCTGGAATGCGTTTTGCGGCATTATGCCACAGGCGAAAACGGGCTCCGCCGTGGCTGAAGTCATGGTCCATGAACTGGTTTGAAGCAAGCATGGAACCTTGCCGGCTCAGGCGCTGTACACCGTTTTGCCATCCACCACGGTGCGCAGCACCTTGATGTTCTTGATCTGGTCCGGATCAGCATCATGTGGATCTGCCGCCAGCACCACCAGGTCGGCCAGCTTACCCGGGCTGAGGCTGCCCTTGATGTGCTCCTCGCTGGAAGCATAGGCTCCGTTCACCGTGCAGATGCGCACCGCCTCAGCAACCGAAATCCGCTGGTTCGCACCCCACACCGTCCCTTTGAAATCCTTGCGCGTGACCATGCTCTGGATGGCCATCAGCGGTTCAAATGGCCCGGGCGTGTAATCGGAAGCGGGCGCAACGGGTATGCCGTAATCCAGGAAGGAGCGGTGTGCGAACATCCATTGCATCTTCTCCGCGCCATAGTCGCTCCACTTCTCGCCATGGTAGTGGGCATAGGTGTAGAAAGGCGTGGGGACGGTGCCGGTGGCCTTGATGCGTCGCAACAGGTCCGGATTGACCAGTGAACAATGCTCGATGCGGAAACGCGGGTTGGGCCCTTGCCAACCTTGCAGTACGCGCTCGTAAGCGTTCAAAACCATATTGATCGTGACATCACCATTGGCATGGATGCCGATGCGCCAGTTGTGGGCCACCGCATCATCCACCGCCGCATCGATTTCGGCCTGGCTCATGGTCAGGATGCCGTAATCATCGGGTTTACCGGCGAACGGCGTGCTCATGCGCATGGTGCGTTCGGAAGCCGATCCGTCGGCCCAGTATTTCACCGCGCCGAAGCGGATCCAGTCGTCGCCAAAGCCGGACCGCAGGCTGGCGGCTTTCAGTTCACTGTAAAGTGGCAACGGGCCATAGGGCATGAAGCTGATGCGGGTTTTCAGCTCACCGGCGGCGCGTGCATCCTGGTAGGCGCGAAGGTTTTCCACGCTGCCTGCCGCATCGGTAGTGGAAGTCAGCCCGGTCGCGGACATCAGGCCAGAGAGGTAAGCCACGCCCTGCTGGCGCACGCCGCGGGTGATTTCCGGCCACACACCAGCCTGGCCGATCACGTCGGTCAGGGCTTTTTCGGCCACGAAACCGTTCAGTTCGCCGTTTTCATCGCGGCCGAAATGGCCGCCTTCCGGGTCGGGGGTATTGCGCGTGATGCCGGCGAGCTCCAGGCCGCGCGAGTTCACCACGGCAGTGTGGCCGCCACGGTGGCGGATGATGGCCGGCTGCAGCGGCACGGCCTGGTCCAGGTCGGCGCGGTTGGCCGGCCGCTCTTCGGCCAGTTTGGTGTCGTCGTATTTGAAACCCACCACCCATTCGCCCGGAGCCGTCTTGCCGGCCTGCGCACGCATGGCGTCCTGGATGGCGCTGATGCTGCGGACATTCACATCGGCGCCCGTGACTTCGTCGGCGCCATCGGGATGGCTGTGGGAGTCGATGAAGCCGGGGAACACCACTGCGCCTTCGAGGTCCGTCACCGTGGCGGAAGGGCCTTTGAGACGGAGCAGGTCGGCCCTGTTGCCCACCGCCAGGATGCGGTTGCCGCGCAGGGCGATGGCCTCGGTCCGGGGCAGGCGGTCATCCATGGTGTAGATCCGTGCATTGACCAGCAATTGGTCGGCGCTGATGCCGGGAGCCTCCGCTGCAAGCAGTGAATGGCCGGCGGGCAACAGGGCTGCGCCTGCAATTGCGGTGCTGCTGACAAACTGGCGACGTTTCATGGTGACTCCTCAGTAAGCTCGGACCGAATCCGCGCATTCTCGGCTCTCCGGCCCCTTCAGGCAAATAAGCCTGGTATATGAGGGTCGCGAACTGCACAACCGCTTCCCGCGACACTATAATGGCAGGCCCGTATGGCAAGAGGCGAACCCATCGTGTCCAAGGCCAGCAGCAGTACCGCGCAGAACAGTGCCGGCGGCAATGCCAGTGCTAATGTTCACGCGTTGGCAGCACCGCTGGAGCGCAACCCCGGCCTGCCGTTTGACCCGGGCCTGTTTGGTCACATCCGCGTCAA
>CBFGWJ010000243.1:0-4268 GCA_965652335.1 uncultured Gammaproteobacteria bacterium
GGCGCGATCGCCTGGATGGCCAAAAATCCCATCGCCGCCAACCTGCTGATGGTATTGCTGCTGGCCGGCGGCGTCTGGACGGCATTCAACATCCAGAAGGAAGTCCTGCCTGAGTTCACCCTGGACATGGTGAACATCACGGTGGCTTATCCGGGCGCGGCGCCCGCGGAGGTTGAGCAAGGCATCCTGCGGCCGGTGGAATCGGCCGTACAGGGTGTGGCCGGCATCAAGGAAATGGTTTCGGTGGCGCGCGAAGGCTGGGGGTCGGTTTCCATCGAGCTGGTGGTCGGAACCGACCGGATGAAAGCTTTCCAGGACATCGACCAGGCGGTTTCGCGGATTCGTACGTTTCCGGACGATGCCGAGGAGCCCGAAGTGATGCTGGTCACCCCGCAGCAGGAAGTATTGGAAGTCGTTCTTTATGGCGATGTGGATGTCTGGACCCTGCGGACGCTGGCCGAGCAGTTGCGCGACCGGATGCTGAACGATCCGGGCATCACCCAGGTGGAACTCGGCAACGTGCCCGATTACGTGACGCATGTGGAGATTCCGCAATACCGCTTGCGTGAATATGGCTTGACGCTTGGCCAGGTGGCCCAGGCGATTCGTGTCTCCAGCGAGGACGTGCCGGCCGGCTCCATTGAAACCAATGCCGGCGAAATACTGTTGCGCCTGAACGAACGGCGCCAGTGGGCGCGCGAGTTCGAGAATATTGAAATCGTCAGTTCCGCTACCGGCGCAGCCGTCAAGCTGGGCGACATCGCCACCATTCGTGACGGTTTCGAGCAGCTGGGCTTCCAGTCGCAGTTCAACCAGTCTCCTTCCATCCAGGTCGGTATCTTCCGCATCGGCCAGCAGTCACCGCTGGAAATCGCCGACAGCGTGCAACGCATCATGGCCGAGTTCGAGACCACGCTGCCGCAGGGCGTCAACTGGCGCATCGACAGTGATCAGGCCAGGAACTATGGCCAGAGGTTGTCGCTGCTGCTGGAAAACGGACTCATGGCCACAGTCATCGTGCTGTTGATCCTGGCGGTGTTCCTGGAAATCCGCCTGGCATTCTGGGTGATGATGGGCATGACCATTTCCTTCGTCGGCAGCGTCCTGTTCCTGCCCGCGGTCGGGGTCAGCATCAACATGATCTCCATGTTTGCCTTCCTGGTGGTGCTGGGCATCGTGGTGGACGACGCCATCGTGGTGGGCGAGAACGTCTATGAGTATCGCCAGGAAGGCATGGACCACATGAGCGCCGCCATTCTGGGCGCCCGCGAAATCGCCAGGCCGGTTACCTTCAGCATTCTCACCACCATCGTGGCCTTCGTGCCGTTGCTGTTCATGCCCGGTACGCTGGGCAAGTTCTGGTGGCCGCTGCCCGCGGTGGTGATTACGGTGCTGGCCCTGTCGCTGATCGAGGCGCTGTATATCCTGCCCGCCCACCTGGCGCACAGCTCCAGCCGCTCGCGTACCGCATTGGGGCGAACGCTGCATCAGTTCCAGCAAAGATTTGCCATGCGCTTCAGCCGCTTCGTGGACACGCGCTATCGCGCCGTGCTCGACCTGTGCCTGAAACACCGCTACATCACCCTCAGTGCGGCGGTGGCCTTGTTCATCGTGGTGGGAGGATATGGCCTGAGCGGCCACATGGGCATCATCATGATGCCGGAAGAGGCTGCCGATGAAATTGAAGCCGGCATCCGCCTGCCGGTGGGCACCACGCCCGACCAGGCTGCGCGCGTGGCTGAAATCGTCACCAGCGCAACCCGGCGCATGTTCGATGAATACAATCTTCACGAGGTTGCCGAAGGCATCAAGACCAACGTGCGTGGTGGCGACACCTTCATCGACGTGGAGATCGTGATGCGTCCGCCGGATGAGCATGACATGGCGCCCGAGACCATCATCAACCTCTGGCGCGACCAGATCGGCGACATCGAAGGCGTCAGCCAGGTCACGTTTGAGGCGGAACGTGGCCCCGGTGGCTGGCGGCGGGATATTTCGGTGGACCTCAGCCACTCCGATATCGAGGTCCTGGAAGCAGCGGCCCAGGCCATGCTCGAACAGGTGGCGCTGTTCGAGGGCGCGGTGAATGTCACCGACAATTATGACAAGGGCAAGAGTCAGTTCGATTTCGAACTGCTGCCGGAAGGGCGGAAACTGGGTCTCACGCCGGCGGCGGTGGGGCAGCAGGTACGGGACGCATTTTTCGGCGCCCTGGCGCTGCGGCAGATTCGCGGTACCGATGAAATCGAGGTGCGGGTGAAGCTGCCGGAGGAGGATCGCAAAGACCTGCGCTCGTTCGCGGACCTGGTGATCCGTACGCCGGACGGCGTTGAAGTGCCCTTGCTGGATGTGGTGGAAGTGAAGCGGAGCGAGGCCTATGCCTCGATCAACCGCCGTGACGGCCGGCGCGTGGTGAATGTCAGCCTGGATGTTGAGCCCAAACGCGATGTCAGCCGCGTGATGCAGGCCATACGCGACGAAACCCTGCCGGCCTTGCGGGCCGATTATCCGGGGCTGACCTGGACGTTTACCGGCAGCCAGGCCGAGATGCGGGATTCAACGGCGGCGCTGTGGGGCGGTTTCGCCCTGGCCATGGGGGTGGTCTACGCCCTGCTGGCCATTGCGTTCAGCAGCTACTGGCAGCCCCTGATCGTGATGGCAGCCATACCGTTTGGCATCGTCGGTGCGGTGATCGGGCACATCCTGCTGGGTTATGACCTGTCGCTGGTGAGTTTCATGGGCGTGATCGCGCTGTCCGGCGTGGTGGTCAATGATGCGCTGATCATGATTGACTTCGCCAACCGCAAGCGTGGCAGCATGCCTGTATTCGATGCCATTCACCTGGCAGGGCTGCGGCGTTTCCGGCCCATCATACTCACCACGCTCACCACCTTTGGCGGCCTTACCCCCATCATTCTTGAAACCTCGAGGCAGGCCGCCTACCTGATACCCATGGCCATTTCGCTGGGCTTTGGCATCGTCTTCGCCACCGCCATCATCCTGGTGCTGGTGCCGTGCCTCTACCTGGCGCTGGAAGACCTGCGGCAGCTGGCGGGCGGGTCAGAACGGCAGGTTACCCATCAATGATGGAAACCGCCCGGCCCTGAACCGCGCTAGGCCGCCGGCCCCAGTACCACGTCGAACCGGAAGACCGCCAGGCCCGACGGGTCGGGCTGTTCGGCAATGGAAATCAGGCTGTCCCGCTGGTTTTCCGGAGCTCGCCTGATTTCGTCATCCTGCTCAATCAGCGGGTCGCCGGGAAAATACAGCTGGGTGGTGATCGGTGCCTGGCGGGCATGGCTGACCTTGTAGTGGATGTGCATGGCGCGCCAGCTGGAATCTTCCAGTAACTCCAGTGGGTAGGCGCCGGGTTTGATGGTCTTGAAACGGTAGTAGCCTTCAGCGTCGGTCTGCACCATACCCCAACCCTGGAAATTCGGGTCAAGTTCGGCCGGGTTAGGATCATCCGCATGGCGGTAGCGTCCCGCTGCATTAGCCTGCCAGATATCCACCGTGGCGCCCGCCAACGGTTCTCCATCGGTATTGAGCACTCGGCCATGGACGAAGATGTGCTCACCCCGAGCGGATTCCGTGTGTCCCTCGATCAGGGTCAGGTCCAGGTCCCGGTCGCCAATATCGAAGTCCGGGTAGAACGGCCCCTCGACCTGGCGGGGCGTTGCGGCCAGGGCCGCCAGCACCGGGTTGCTGCTGACGACAGCCAGGCCGGCGGCGGTCAGGCTGATCGTCCTGCCAAACTGGCGCCTGGAGATCCGGTTGCTGGAATTCATGTCGCTCTCCTTCGAGTGCCGCTCGTGTGGCGAATAGAGTGTTCCCGCAACCGTACGGTGTCAAATCTCCGCGGGTGACAGTTGATTACCCGGGTTTATTCACCCGATGCTATCGCTTATGCTGGGCGCCCTCGAAACTGACCGGTTGGACCGCGATGCACTCTTCGAATATGCGCTTCTGGCCCGTTTGGGCCTGCCTGTCCCTGTTACTTGCAGCCTGCCAGTCCCAGTCAGACGCAGGGCCTGAACCCGGCACCGAATCCGCGCCAGTTGCCACGACCAGCGGCGATGCGTTGATGGCCCCGGCGTCCGCGGAGAAGGCCGGCGAAGATGAGCGCCTGCTGGCATTCTTCGAGGAAATCTTTGAACGCAATGTCAGCCAAAGCCCGGAATTCCAGGCCGAGCTCGGAATCAAGACCAAAGACTATGGCCGCTGGGATGATTATTCCGATGCCCACGCCATCGAACTGAACGCGCAAA
>CBFGWJ010000244.1:0-4267 GCA_965652335.1 uncultured Gammaproteobacteria bacterium
GATGACCTGCATGAACAAATCACCAGCCTCAGGCGCTATGCCTATGTGCTCTGCCGCAACCATGCCGATGCGGATGACCTGGTCCAGGAATCCCTGCTGAAAGCCATTGCCGCGGCACATACCTACAAACCTGGCAAGGACCTGCGCAGCTGGCTGTTCAGCATCCTGCACAACACTTTCGTGACGCACACGCGCCAATATGCGCGGCGTGCGCGGGCCGCGCGATTCCTCGACAGCACCCTGCGTGAGGCCGGCGTGCGCCCGGAACAGGAGGCCCGCGTGGAGGTGCGCGATACGCTGAACATGCTCAGCCAGCTGTCGCCCGACCAGCAGGCCGTGCTGGTGATGATCGCGGTGGAAGGCATGAGCTACGCGGAGGCCGCGGAGGTCCTCGATATACCGATGGGCACGCTGATGTCGCGGCTGGCGCGCGGGCGTGAGGAATTGCGTCGGCTGGTGAGCGAAGGCAAGAGCAGCCGGCTTAGGGCGGTGAGGTAACGATGAGCACGAATATGGACCTGGAATTGCATGCCTATGTGGATGGCGACCTGGACGAAGAGGCGATGGCGCGGGTGGAGGAGTACCTGCGCAGGAATCCCGAAGCCGCTCTGAAAATCCAGGCCTACCTGAAGCAGAAGGACGACATTCGCGGCTATGCCCAGCGGGAGGCGGTGCTGGACGATTCGCCCGACGCTTACCGGCTGGGCAAGAAGCTGGCCGAGCAGCTGAAGCCCAAGCCGCCCAAAACCGGCAAGCGCAACCTGGCGCTGGCGTTCCTGTTCGTGGCCGGCTGGATGGCCCACATGTTGTACGAACCGCTGGTCAACGGGCCGGCGTTTACCAACGAGGTGGTGCAGGCGCATCTGCTGAGCAGCTCGGACCCAACCGAGGTGCCGCCACTGTCACCCGAGCGCATCTCACGCCTGTTTGCCCGCATCGGCGAAATGGAGAAGCTGCCGGACCTGCGGTCACTGGGTTTCGAGCCCATCGGCGCACAATTGCTGCCCAGCGACGAGGGCATGGTGCTGCACGTGCCCTACCGCGATGCCAATGGCATCACGGTGTCCTATTTCCTGCTGCACCAGCCTACGGAGGACGAGGTGGAGCCGCATGTGCTGCATAACCAGGGCATCACCGTCATGTACTGGCAGCATGCCTATTCACGCTACGCCGTAGCTGCGCCGCTGCCGGATGAAAAAGTCGCGCAGATCGTCCATCACCTGGAGACAACCGCGCTCGATTTATGAAGGCCGGAAAGCCGCCGGAGCGACGAATCCTGACAATTCCGCCCATCACCGGGATTATTTTCCGCTCCCGGTCGTATACCTACTGACAGACCCGATTATCGACCCAAAATTCGATCCCTTTGCAGCGCCCCGACCAGGGGCGTTTGCATCAGGTCCCAGGAGGAATAATGCGCCAGCTGGCAGCGGCCACGAAACGTTTCATTCTGATCAGCGGCATGGTGGTGCCCGGATTGCTTTCCAGCCCCGTCCACGCTGACTGGCTTTCCGAACCGGAGCTTCGCCAGTCCTGCGAGGCTTTCGCCACGTCGCCCTACAGCGCCGAGGGTTCAACCTGCGTGGCGTTCGTGCAGGGCTTCCTGCTGGGCGCCAACCGCATCGTCGTGGTGGAGGACGGCAGCATCGAAGCCAGGAGCCCCGGCCCGGCAAGCGCCGGCAAGGAAACCTTCATGGAACGGGCCGTGCGCACCCGGCTTGGCAATTCGCACATCGAGCGCATCAACGAAGCCAGTGCAGTGAAATACTGCATGGACGAAAACATCGCCGTGGCCGATCTGATCCAGGCCATCAGCGACTACCTCAGCTCCAGTACGCATACCACCGGGATGACCGACCCCAAAGCGCTGCAACTGGCTTTGGCAGAACGCTTTCCATGCGACGACTAGGCTCACGGCGGGCGCAGCCGGGATCAACCACCACAGCAACCGACCTGACGCTCACAGACCAACTCTTCGCAACCTGGCCGCAAGCTGCCCGGGGCCTGGCCGGAAAACGCCGCAATGAGTGATAGTGCGCTGCTGGTCCTGGTATTGCTGACGCCGCTTTTCGGCGCGCTGGGCATCCGCCTGCTGCGGGACCGGCCGAACCCGCGCGAAGCGGTGTCGCTGCTGACCGCGCTGGTGCTGCTGGCCGGCGTGCTGGCGCTGCTGCCGGGCGTTGCCGCGGGCGAGCGCTTCCGCCTCGAGCTGTTTGAACTGCTGCCCGGCATCAGCATTGCGTTTTCCGCCGAGCCGCTGGGCGCCGGGTTTGCCGTGATCGTGGCCCTGCTGTGGTTTGTCACGGTGCTCTACGCCATCGGCTACATGCGCGCCCACCATGAAGAGAACCAGGGGCGCTTCTACCTGTTTTTTGCGCTGTCCATTGCCGCCACCATCGGCGCGGCACTGGCCGACAACCTGCTGACCCTGTACCTGTTCTATGAAGCGCTGACCCTGGCCACCTACCCACTGGTGACGCATGGCGGCAAGGACAAGGACCGCAACGGCGGCCGCACCTACCTTGCCCTACTGCTGGGCACCTCGCTGGTATTCCTGCTGCTGGCCATGGGCTGGACCTGGGTGGTCGCCGGCACGCTGACCTTCACCCCCGGAGGCGTGCTGGCGCAGGCCGATGGCGGCCTGGTTGCCGGGCTGACGCCCACGCTGCTGGCATTGCTGTTTGCGCTGTTCGTATTCGGTACCGGCAAGGCGGCGCTGATGCCGTTCCATCGCTGGCTGCCGGCCGCCATGGTGGCGCCCACGCCGGTGTCAGCGCTGCTGCACGCCGTGGCCGTGGTCAAGCTGGGCGTGTTCACGGTTTTGAAAATCACGGTGTATATCTTCGGCATCGAAACCCTGAGCCGCTACAACGCCGCCCTGCTGATCCAGTACGTGGCGGCCACGACGCTGCTGCTGGCTGCTTTCAAGGCGCTGGGTGAGAACAACCTCAAGCGCCGCCTGGCCTATTCCACCATCAGCCAGCTGGCCTATATCGTGCTGGCCGCCACGCTGGCCAACTCGCTGTCGCTGGCTGCCGGCGGGCTGCTGATCGCCGCTCACGCGCTGGCCAAGATCACATTGTTCTTCTGCGCCGGCATGATCCTGGTTTCGCTGCACAAGACCAACGTTTCGGAACTGGATGGCATTGGCCGCCGCATGCCCATCACGCTGGCGGCGTGGTTCGTGGCCAGCCTGTGCATCATCGGGCTGCCGCTCACCGGCGGCTTCTGGAGCAAGTGGTACCTGGCGCAGGGCGCGCTGGAGGCCGGCCAGCCCCTGATGCTGGGCGTGATCCTGCTGGGTTCGCTGCTGGCCATGGGCTACCTGATCCCACCGGTGATACGCGCTTTCTTTTCCGCCGAACCGGAACAGACGGCACCATCGGATCACGCCGTTACCCCATCGGCGGCCGGACACGCGAAGGCTGCCGCTGAAGCGCCGCGGCCGGCGCTGCTGGCGCTGGTATTTACCGCCACCCTGAGCATGCTGCTGTTCTTTGCCGTGCAGCCCATGCTGCAGTTTCTTTCGGGCTTTACCTCATGATCGATCCACGCCACACAAGCAACAAGGCAACAGGCCAGACAGCGGGACATGCCTCGGACCAGCCAGGCGATGACGATGCGCCGCTGTTCTGGGTCACCCAGACCGCCGCGCGCACCGTGCTGATCGTGCTTCACGTGCTGGCGTTTGGCGCCGTCATATTTGAATGGCTGTTTCCGCTGTATCCGGAAGGCTATGTCGCTGAGCGCGTCCAGCAGCTGGATTTCACCGGTTCCTACGCCGTTTATGGCTTTGTTTCCTGCGTCATCCTGGTGCTGCTGGGCCTGGTGCTGCGGCGGCTGGTGATGCGGCCGGAAAGTTTTTACCGGGAGGAGGGGCAATGATAGAAACACTACCCCTTCATTTGTCCTGGCCCACTGGACTCTTCTTTTTCGGGTCACCTCCCGCTTTTCTGTTCCTTGCCGCCGCGGTGGCGGTGGCTTTGCTGCAGGCCGTGCCGGTGTCATCCATCCGGCGGCATCAACTGCAAGCCGGCATCCTGCTGCTCACGCCCGTTATTGGCGCGTTGAACCTGCTGGGCCTGGATCCAGGCAGTTCCTGGACCTGGCACGTGATGGATCTCGAACTGGTGCAACTGCGGGTGGACCGCCTCAGCTTCCTGTTTGGCCTGTTGTTCCACCTCGGCGCATTCCTGGGCGCCATTTACGCCATCCGTCTGCGTGACTGGCAGCAACATGCCGCCACCCTGGCCTATGTGGGCGGCGC
>CBFGWJ010000245.1:0-4263 GCA_965652335.1 uncultured Gammaproteobacteria bacterium
GCCAAACTGACTGCCAAACTGACTGAAGGAGCAGTTCACCCATGCAACTATCCATCGCCCCACGCGAAAAACTGGCCAATGAGGGCATCCGTAACCTGTCCGACAATGAATTGCTGGCCCTGCTGTTGTGTACCGGTTCAGCCGCAGTGCCACTGGATCGCCTGGTGGCCGACCTGCTGCAGCGCTTTGGCGGCCTGCGCGGCCTGCTGGCCGCGGACCAGCGGGCGCTGCGCGCTCAGCCCGGCCTCGGCCCGGCCAAATCGGCGCAGCTGTCGGCGGTGCTGGAACTGTCGCGCCGCTACCTGCACCAGGGGTTGGTGCGGGGCGAGCCGCTGGAAAACCCCGAAGCCACCGAGCTCTACCTGAAGTCAGTGTTGCGGGATTCACCGCATGAGATCTTTGCCTGCCTGTTCCTGGACACGCGCCACCGCGTGATTGCCTTTGAGGAACTGTTTCACGGCACGATCGATGGCGCCACGGTTTACCCTCGCGTGGTGGCCGAGAAGGCCCTGAAACATGGCGCGGCCGCGCTGATCGTTGCTCACAACCACCCATCGGGCGTGGGCGAACCCAGCCTGGCCGACCAGGCGATCACCCGCCGCCTGAAAGATGCCCTGGCCTTGCTCGATATCCGCCTGCTGGACCACTTCGTCATCGGCGAAGGCGCGCCGGTTTCCATGGCCGCAAAGGGCATGTTGTAGTTCATGCTTTTTGCCTCGAAACCAGCAAATGTCTTGCAAGGCTCAACGGCATGCGGTATAAAGTGCGGCTGATTTTTACCCGACCAAACCGTTGGTCCCACAATACATTTAGGTTTAGCCATGCCCAGAATTTGCCAAGTCACCGGAAAAGGCAGAATGACCGGTCACAACGTGTCGCACTCGAACATCAAGAGCAAGCGGCGTTTCCTGCCCAACCTGCATCACCACCGTTTCTGGGTGGAGAGCGAAAACCGCTGGGTACGCCTGCGGGTATCCACCAAAGGGTTGCGCACCATCGACAAGAAAGGCATCGACGCGGTGCTGAAGGACCTGCGCGCGCAGGGCCAGAAAGTCTGAGCCGGACTTAGGAGAACATCATGGCAAAGAGCGCACGTGAAAAAATCCGCCTGAATTCCAGCGCCGGAACCGGGCATTTCTACACCACCGACAAGAACAAGAAGAACACGCCGGAAAAGATGGAAATGAACAAGTACGACCCGATCGTACGCAAGCATGTTCCTTACAAGGAAGGCAAGATCAAGTAAGCTGCGCCCTGTAAGCAAGCCTTGCCCGGTAACCCAGGGCAAGCCGGTTTTACCCAGAAAAGTGCCCGGGTTACGGGCCAGAAGAAAAGCAGTCTGGCAAACAGACCTTCGCGCCCAAGCTGTAACAGAAACCCGCCGTCCGGCGGGTTTTTTTTGCCTGAATTCCGGGCTCAGGGCCACGCGCCGGAGTTGTGCGATGCCTGGATGAGCCGCTGTCTTCATACTTGACGACCATCTCCCGCGATCCACTCTGGCACCTGACTCTGACCCCACCACTACGCCCTGGCGCTTGAAACCGGGCCAAATCCCCACCACTTGGAGAATGTTGGCACGGGGGTGAATTTCCATGACTACACGCAAAACGACTGAATGGATGTGGGCGCAGGCCTCGGACCTGCTGGACCAGGCTGATCGCATGCACCGTCAGTTGTTCCGGTTGACCGCGCCCGGGCGTGGCCGCGCCATCTGGGAGCCGCCGGTGGACGTGTTCGGGGATGACCGTGAACTGATCGTCGTCATCGCCCTGCCGGGTGTGCCGCCGGACCGGGTGGAAATCAGCTCCGAGCCGGATTGCCTGCTGGTGCGCGCCGATTGCCCGCTTCCCCTCACCAGCACCAGCCGCTCGGTGTGGCGCCTGGAGATTCCCTACGGTCGCTTCGAGCGGCGTATCCCCTTGCCGGCGGTAAGGTTCGATACGGCGCGAACCGAATTCCGCGACGGCTACCTCGTGGTTGCCCTGGACCGGGTGGCGCAGCGATGAGCGAAGTTGAAATGAAAGCCGTGGCCGGCGACAACAGCGAGCGCGGCAGAACACCCCAACTGCCGGATGATGCAATGATCATCCTGCCGGTACGCAACACCGTGCTGTTTCCCGGGGTGATCGTGCCGCTCACCATCGGCCGCGAGCGCTCGCTGGCGGCTGCCCAGGAAGCCGCTCGCTCGCAGCGCCCGCTGGGCATTCTTTTGCAACACAAAGACGGCAATGAGCTTCCCGGCCCGGAGGACCTTCACTGGGTTGGAACCTCGGCCAATGTGCTGCGCTACATCACCGCGCCGGATGGCACGCACCACGCGATCTGCCAGGGTATCCAGCGGTTTCGCGCCCTGCAGTTCCTGGAGGGTTACCCGTTTATGGCGGCGCGGGTCCAGCTCATCGAACCTGCGTCCCAGGTAGACGCGGACACCGAGGCCAGGGCCTACAACCTGCGGCAAAAGGCCATCGAAATCCTGAACCTGTTGCCCCAGGTGCCCGAAGGCGTGCAAAGCGCGCTGGGCGCGGTTGACGAGCCGGAAAACCTGGCGGATTTCGTGGCCAGCCAGATCGATGTCGAGCCGGCCGAAAAGCAGAAACTGCTGGAAACCTTTGACCTGAAGCAGCGGCTGGACGCTCTGCTGGAACTGCTCAACCACCGGCTGGAAGTGCTGCGCATTTCGCATGAGATCGACCAGCGCACGCGGGAGTCCATCACCGACAAGAATCGCAAGCACATGCTGCGCGAGCAGATGCAGACGATCCAGAGGGAACTCGGGGAGGACGATTCCGGTGGCGCGGAGATTGCCGAACTCGAACAGGCCATCACGGCGGCGCAAATGCCCGAGGAAGTGGACCAGCAGGCGCGCAAGGAACTGCGGCGCCTGGAACGCACCCCCGAGGGCGCGGGTGAATACTCCATGATCCGCGGCTACCTCGACTGGCTGATCAGCCTGCCCTGGAAAGACGAGGATCAATCGGGTATCGATATCGCCGAAGCCCGGAAAATGCTCGACCAGGACCACTTCGGCCTGGACAAGATCAAGAAACGCATTCTCGAATACCTGGCCGTCCGCAAGCTGAATCCCGAGGGCAAGGCGCCGATTCTGTGCTTCGCCGGCCCGCCTGGCGTGGGCAAGACCTCGCTGGGCCAGAGCATCGCCAAGGCAACCGGGCGGCAATTCGCCCGCGTAAGCCTGGGCGGCGTGCATGATGAAGCGGAAATCCGTGGCCACCGCCGCACCTACATCGGCGCGTTGCCGGGCAACATCATCCAGAACCTGCGCCGGGCGGGCACACGCAATTGCGTGATGATGCTGGACGAAGTCGACAAGCTCGGTGCCGGCGGTTTCCACGGCGACCCTGCTTCGGCCCTGCTGGAGGTGCTGGACCCGGAACAGAACGGCACATTCCGGGACAATTACCTCGGCGTGCCCTACGACCTGTCGCGCGTGATGTTCATTTGCACGGCGAACGTGCTCGAAACCATCCCCGGGCCCCTGCGGGACCGCATGGAAGTGATCCAGCTTTCCGGCTACACGACGCAGGAAAAGCTGCAGATCGCGCGCCGTTACCTGGTGGGCCGGCAGCTCGCCGATACCGGCCTGAAGCCGGAGCAGTGCGACATCAGCGATGCGGCGCTGGAAGCGATCATCGAGAGCTACACGCGTGAAGCCGGCGTGCGCAACCTCGAGCGCGAGATCGGCCGCGTGTTCCGCAACGTCGCGGTGCGCATCGCCGAGGGACAGGAGCAGAAGGTAACCGTCGATGCCGCCGACCTCGCGGCCATCCTGGGTCCTGCCCGCTTCGAGTCCGAAGTGGCCATGGCCGAAGGTGTTCCGGGCGTGGTCACCGGGCTGGCCTGGACCCCCGTCGGCGGCGACATCCTGTTCATCGAGGCATCGCGCAGCCCGGGCAACGGCAAGCTGACCCTCACCGGGCAGCTCGGCGACGTGATGAAGGAAAGCGCGCAGGCGGCGCTGTCGTTGGTCAAGGCGCGCGCGGGCCAACTCGGTATCGAGCAGAAGCTCATCGACTCATCGGACATCCACATCCACGTGCCGGCCGGGGCAACGCCCAAGGACGGCCCCAGCGCCGGTGTGGCGATGTTCACGGCGCTGGCTTCCCTGCTCACCGGCCGGCCGGCGCGAACGGAAGTGGCGATGACCGGCGAAATCAGCCTGCGCGGGTTGGTACTGCCCATCGGCGGCGTCAAGGAGAAAGTCCTGGCCGCCTTGCGCGCGGGCATCACCACCGTGCTGCTGCC
>CBFGWJ010000246.1:0-4248 GCA_965652335.1 uncultured Gammaproteobacteria bacterium
GCCATGTCACTGGTGCAGGTCGCTGCACTGGTGGCGCCGGAAGCCCGGGTGGAAATCGAGGCGGTGGCGGTATTGCCGGCATCGTAAGTCACGCCGTGCCGCAACCTCCTGCAGCCATGGCCAACTGCGACTAACGGCACATTCATTCCTGCCCCGGAAAGCCGATGATTACCGCCTGGCAATGAGAGTACCCGGATTGTGACTGCTTACCTGAGCGTTGACCGGATCAGCAAGAAGTACAAAACCACCCAGGCGGTGGACCGGCTGTCGTTCCAGGTTGAGCGGGGCCGTATCTTTGCCTTTCTCGGCCCCAACGGCGCCGGCAAGTCTACCTCGGTGCGGATGCTGCTGGGCCTGATCCGCCCGGACAGCGGCACCATCCGGTTTCACGACCTTCCGGAAGGCCAGCGTCCGCCCGCCCAGGCGGTGGGCTACCTGCCAGAAGAGCGCGGCCTGTACCTCGACCGCACCGTGCTCGACAACCTGGTGTACCTGGGGCGATTGCGCGGCATGCAAAAATCCGCTGCTGAAGACAAGGCCCGACATTGGCTGGACAAGTTCGACCTGCTGGATCGGTGCGATGAGAAAGTCACTGCCCTGTCCAAAGGCAACCAGCAGAAAGTGCAACTCATCGCCGCGATACTTCATGATCCGGAGGTGGCGATCCTGGACGAGCCCTTTTCCGGCCTGGACCCGATCAACCAGGAGAAAATGCTCGAGGTCCTGCGCGAACTCAAGGCGATGGGAACCACGATTCTTCTCAGTGCCCACCAGATGGAGCTGGTGGAACGCCTGGCCGATGACCTGCTGCTGATGAGCCATGGCCGCGAGGTGCTGAAAGGGACGGTTGCCGGCATATTGGCGCACCACCGGCAGGGCACGGAGCAACCCACCCTGCATGACATCTATATCCGGGCCGTGAAATCGGCCGGATTGCCGGTCAGCGCAGAACCTGCAGCAGGAGAAACCGTGGATGGATAACCGCGTCTGGATCGTGGCAGCCTGGGAATTCCGCCGCTATTTCAAATGGAAAGGCGAACTGGTATCGCTGTTGATCATAGTGCTGCTGGCGCTCGCCAGCTTTGGTGGATCAGGCCTGGTCGAGCGCCTGCTCAGCGATGATCCTGCGCAACTCGCCGTGATCGGCGCCCAGCCGGGATCACTGGCCGTAGACCCGAACGGTATGCTGCTGTTCTCCTACCACTCGCAGGCTGAGGAAGCGGAGCTGATGCAGCGAATGGTGGATGAGGAACTGGATGGAATCCTTTACCTGCAGGAAGCTGAGCCGCGCGTGGTGGTGCTGGAGGAGGCCGACTGGCTGGAAGCGCTGCAGCAGTATTTTGACCAGAAGGAACAGCAGGAACGGCTGGCGAAGCTGGGTTTGGACCCATCCGATCTCGCCATGATCCTGGCGCCGGCGGATGTTCGGGTGGGCTACCATCCGGAAGGCCGTCCGCCCAGTTCCCAGGGCGAACGCGTGTTCGTATTTGTGGTGCTGGGCCTCATGACCATCGGGATACTGAACAGTTTCGGCCTGTTCTTCATTTCCATCACCAGCGAGAAGCAGCAACGCATCACCGAGCAGGTGATTTCAGCCGTGAGTGCGCAAACCTGGATCGACGGCAAACTGCTGGGAATCTCGGCCATGAGCATCAAGTCCATGCTCACCGCGGGGTTGACGGCCTTTTTCGGCCTGTTGCTGTACAGCCAGCTCAGCGACAAACCCTGGATGCTGGCGGGTTTCAGCGGGCGGCCCATAACGCTGTTCAACATCGTGCTCTTTGGCCTGGCCGGCCTGATGTTCTGGAATTGTTTCCTGGCGGCCGTGGCGGCCACCGTCAACGACCCGAATACCTCGACGCGCACGCCCATCATGTTCCTGCCCATGCTGCCGGTGGTGATCGGCTTTGCCGGCCTGTCCCAGCCCGACAGCCTGGGCATGCAGATCCTCAGCTGGTTTCCGCTGACCTCGATGGGCGTCATGCCCATGCGCCTCGGGCTGGGCCAGGTTGCCTGGTGGGAGATCCTGGTGTCGCTGGCGCTGTTGATCCTGGCCACTGCCTGGCTGCGCAAGGTCGCCAGCACCATCTTCGAAACCAGCATGATGATCTATGGCAAGGAGCCCACCTGGGGTGAAATGATGCGTTGGCTGCGGGCGCGGTGATCCCCTGTCGGGGCTTTGTGGATTCCGGCCCCGGATCAGATTACGGCGTGACGTTGCTGCGCTGGAATGGCGGGAAGTAATCGTGGACATCCATAATCCGCGTCCGGAATGGCTAGTAATGACGGGGGAATTCATTACAATAAAACCCGGCCACGCAGCCCGTTGAACCATCAGCCACCGGCTGTATTCACATAGAGGTCACCCAGACAGGTTGAACTTTCCGCACCAGGGGTGGGTTGGCCAAACAAGGCTGAAAGAAGGCCGAAAAAGAGGTGAGCCTCCAGGCGGAGGATTCATCAGTTTCAACCATCGAGTTTCCTGCAAAAAAGGGGATAGACCTTGAAAAAGATTTTTGTCTTTGCGGCAGTTTTTTTGTGCGCATTGCTTCCTGCCGCCCACGCCAGCGAGCTTCTGTGGTCTTCGACCATCGATGAAGATGTTGAATGGAGCATGGTGACGTCTGCCGGGACGCTGCTGATCAACACCGGCACCCAGGTGATCCATCTGGATTCAGAAACGGGTGAAACCCTGTGGAACAAAACCACTGAAAAGAAGCTGGCGCCTTTCAATTTTCATGACCTGGACGGCAGTGGCTATATGCTGATTGCAGAGCAGTACGCCAACATTCCGCCCAGGACACAGCTGACCATGTTTGACCTGTTGTCAGGGGAGATGATCTGGCAAAGTGAGGAGCTGTTTGCATCCAACCTCGCGGTTATTCCTGACCTGGAGCGGGGGCAGGTACTTCACATCGGCGGGTTCCCCGGATCACCGGCGGACCCGACCAGCGGCAATATCCTGCGCGCCTATGATGTTGTCACCGGCGAGATCCGGTTTCAGACGGAACTGTCCAAAGTCAACAAGATGCCCATGCATCAAACGGACACCGCCGGCTTTTTTACGGCGGCTTACGATTTAAGCGGCCATTCTGCTCCCGTCATGGAAGGCAACGTGTTGTACCTGCCTTACCTTGGCGTCATGGCGGTGAACCTGGATTCGGGCGCATTGCTGTGGAGCCAGGAATTCGAGCCATCGGTAGGTGATGTCAAGCAGGCATTTTCTCCCATCGTTATCGAGGGCGACACCATCTACAAATCCGGCCGCGGTACGGTAGTGGCGATTGACAAACTGTCCGGCCAACTGCGCTGGCAGAGCAAAGTGAAAAAGTCCTATACGACTCCTGAACTGCTGGTCCTGGGTGACCAGGTGGTCGTTCGCGTGGGTGGTATGTTTTCAAACGGCAAAGGCATGGTTCCAAAGAAACCATTTGGCGTACTCAGCCTGGACAAGGCTACCGGTGCGGAGAAGTGGGACTGGACCAAGGCCAAAGACGGCATCACCAATGTTGCAGTACTCGAAGAGTTGAAACAGTTGGTGGTCGCGGACAGCAAGAATCTTTACCGGTTGGGCCTCGATTCCAGTGGCAAGGCAACGGTGCTGGAGAAGCGGGACCTCGAGTTCAAGCGGAAATTCGGAGCTGCCGACACCGCGGTTGCGGGTGGAAAAGTCGTCAGTGGACTGTTGTCGGGCGGAATTCTGGGCGGTCTTCAGGGTGGTTTGAGTGCGGCCAGTTCGGATGACCGTTCTGACCCGCCGACTACCATTGCCAGGGTGGATGACAACCTGGTCATCAGCGGCAATTACCATGTGCTCTCCTATAACGCCGCAACGGATTCCGACAGCTGGTCCATCGCGTTTGAGCCACCGGGCGTGAACCCGATGTTGATGGCGCTGTCAGGCGCCACCATGGCGTTGACTGCCATGGGTAATGCCGGCATGCACAGTTCCATGAGCGTGCGCAATTCCAAGCTGGACAGCGCGCTGGGCTCCGCGGACCGGATGGGGTCCATCATGACCAAGCGTTACAGCGCCTCTCAACAGGCGGGCCATCTGGCTTTTTATCTCACCAAATCCTCCGCTGAGGACGCTGCCACCAAGCTGGAACTGGTTGGTGTTGACCTGGGTTCCGGCGAGCCGGTGGGCGAAGTTCCCATCGAAGAGAAAGAACCGGTCTTCGCGGTTGACCAGCTGGGCCGGCGTGTTTATTACTTCTACAAAGGCAATGAAGTGAGGGCTTTCGGCTT
>CBFGWJ010000247.1:0-4246 GCA_965652335.1 uncultured Gammaproteobacteria bacterium
CTAGGATTCAACAGTTCTGTGTGCCTTTGGGCCCGGGCAACCGGGCCTCTTTTTCCAGGCAGGCATTGAGCTGCAGATATTCAAAGTTCTGTGTGCCTTTGGGCCCGGGTAACCGGGCCTCTTTTTTTTCAAAGGCAAGGTATTGCGCGGGACGGACTTCTGTGTGCCTTTGGACCCGGTCAGCCGGATCTCTCTTTCAGGCTGGCCTTAATCTAGCACTTCACGTGGCATACGCCAAATTCAATCATCCGTCGGTGAAAAAAATTCACCTGTCCGAATGGCCGATGCGCCAGGGTGAATCGGGCATGGATGCTTCCTCCGCCACATCCAGGAATGCACGGGCCTGTGGCGAAAGATATTTCCCGCGTCGCATGACCACGCCGTAGCTCCGCTTGGGAAAAAACGCGCTCATGTTCTTGGCCACCAACTTGTCATCCTCGCGCAGGCAGATTCCGGTGACGATCGAAATCCCGAAGTCGAGCTCAACGTAGCGTTTGATCACTTCCCAGCCACCTACTTCCAGGGTGACATTGAAAGAAACCTGGTGCTGCTGGAATACCCGGTCGACCATGCGCCAGGTGGTCAGGCGCCGCGGCGGCAGGATCAGGCCAAACGGCGCGATGTCTTCTATGGTGATCGATTCCTTTTCCGCCAGCGGGTGACCCAGCGGCATGATCAGCGCCGGCTCAAAGGAATAAACCGGCTGGTAGCTGATGTCGGACGGCACGTCCAGCATGGAACCGATGGCGAAATCCACCTCATCATCGCGGATCATGGCCAAACCATCCCGGCCGGTTACATTGCGCAACTGCACGTGAATGTTGGGAAAGTTCTGGCGGAACTGCGCCACCAGGCGCGGCAGCAGGTAGATGATGGTGGACTCGCCGGCGGCAATCACCACTTCGCCGCTCTCGAGGTCGCCGTGAATCTGGCGGTTGAAACGGTGGTTCAGCGATTCAAGCCCGTCCACCAGTGGTCGCGCCATGTCATACAGCTCCTGGCCCTCGCGCGTCATGTTGATGCGTGGCCCATGGCGTTCAAACAAAATCGTGTCGAGTTCGCGTTCCAGGGCCCGGATCTGCAGGCTTACGGCCGGTTGGCTGAGAAACAGCTCCTCCGCGGCATCGGTCATCTTGCCGCTCTTCGCCACGGCGCAAAATGCCCTCAATTGCTTCAGTTGGTTGCCCTTGTAATAGAAGCGGGGATTTTTATCTTTCACTTTCAATCACTTAGATATATTAACCTAAGTTATATTAAACATTGAAATATTTGTCTTGTCAAAGATGAAAACCGGACTTACCGTCCCTCATGAAGCAGTGACTTTTCGTGAAAGCCACTCCGCTTCCTTTCATTGAATTTTTATCAACAGGATACCGAGATGAACACGGAACACGAGATCAAATGCATACAGGCTGACTGGAATACCAACCCGCGCTGGAAGGGTATCAAGCGAGGTTATTCAGCTGAAGATGTGGTGCGTCTTCGTGGTACCGTGAAAATCGAGTACAGCCTGGCGAAGCAGGGCGCTGAAAAACTCTGGCGCCACATGGCCACTGAGCCCTTTGTTAATGCCCTGGGTGCGCTGACGGGCAACCAGGCCATGCAGCAGGTCAAGGCCGGGCTCAAGGCCATTTATCTTTCCGGCTGGCAGGTGGCGGCTGATGCCAACCTGGCAGGCGAAATGTATCCGGATCAATCGCTGTACCCGGCGGATTCAGTACCCAGCGTGGTCCGTCGCATCAACAATGCGCTGCTGCGTGCCGACCAGCTGCACCACGCCGAAGGCGACGATTCCATCGACTGGATGCAGCCGATTGTTGCCGATGCCGAAGCCGGTTTTGGCGGCGTGCTCAATGCCCATGAGCTGATGAAGGGCATGATTGAAGCGGGTGCCGCAGGCGTTCACTTTGAAGACCAGTTGGCCTCCGCCAAGAAGTGCGGGCACATGGGCGGCAAAGTGCTCGTTCCCACCCAGGAAGCAGTACAGAAACTGATCGCTGCCCGCCTGGCGGCCGATATCATGGGCGTACCCACCGTGTTGCTGGCGCGCACTGATGCGCAGGCCGCCGGCCTGATCACTTCGGATGTGGACGAGTACGACGCCGAATTCATCACCGGCAACCGCACGGTGGAAGGTTTCTTTGAAACACGCGCCGGGTTGGACCAGGCCATTTCCCGCGGCTTGGCTTATGCCCCTTACGCTGACCTGCTGTGGTGTGAAACCGCCACGCCGGATCTCGAGCAGGCCAAGAAATTCGCCGAAGCCATTCATGACAAATTCCCGGGCAAATTGCTGTCCTACAATTGTTCGCCTTCATTCAACTGGAAGGCCAAGCTGGATGACGACACGATCGCCAAATTCCAGCGCGAGCTTGGCGCCATGGGTTACAAGTTCCAGTTCATCACGCTGGCCGGCTTCCACGCCCTCAATTACAGCATGCACACGCTGGCGCGCGGTTACCGCGACCGCCAGATGGCGGCTTACGTCGAGCTGCAGGAAGCCGAATTCGCGGCCGAACAGTTTGGTTACACGGCCACCAAACACCAGCGCGAAGTGGGTACCGGTTATTTCGATACGCTCACCCAGGTGATCGGTGGCGGACAGTCATCACTGTCGGCCCTGAGTGGTTCCACCGAAGAGGAGCAGTTCAAGAAGGCAGTGTAACAGCAACGGCATATAAGTGGCCTGTAACAGCCGAATCAGTAGCGCCTGACTCGGCTTGGCGGCGCCTGGCTTGGTCTTCATTCAGCCGATAGCTTGGGCTATCGGCCTCACTCCAGACCGGCACCAGTCACCACCATTCCTTCGTCATGCTACTCCCGCTTCAGCTGTTACAGGCCACTAGCCTGCTTTTGCCGTTTGAGGGCCGCGATGCGGCCCTTTTTTTTGCTTCCGGTACTTCATCCCGGGCACTCTTCTGGTACGTCATCCCGGGCTTGACCCGGGATCCAGCGTGCATCGGGTATTGGATGCCGGATCAGGTCCGGCATGACGACGGGTAGGCTTTGACCTGACGTGGTTCTCTCAGGGCAGTGCCAGAATCGCCCGAAAATCATTCACGTTAGTGTGGGTCACTCCCGTAACCAGCAGCCCGCCAACAATTGCGAAGAATGCCGCTGAGTTGTCCTGGTCGAGGAATTCTTCCGCATGCAGCCTCACCCGGGCGGACTTCTCATGGATGTCGGGCCCGAACCAGGCGCCGGCATGCCCACCCACACCGTCAAAGCCGTCGGTATCCGCCGCCAGCGCCCAGATGCCGGGATGGCCATCCAGTTCAATGGCCAGGGCCAGCGCATAACAGGAATTGCGCCCTCCGGTGCCCGGAGATGGCCCCAGGCTGAGGCTGGTTTCGCCGCCGGACAGGATGCACACCGGCTTGCCCTTGCGGTGAAGCTTCCGGGCCATGAGGGCGTGCTCTTCGGCCAGCTGCACGGCTTCACCCTGCACCGAGTCGCCCAGCATCACAACTTCGATTTTGTGCTGACGGCACAGTGCTTCAGCCGCTCTCAGGGCGGTCATGCCGCTGGCAACAATTTTGGAAGAACTCCGGTGTGCCTGGGAGTGCGCGCCGTGATCCCGGTGGTGTTCCCCTTCCAGCGCACGGGCGACCGCGGGTGGAGCCGGGATGCGATAACGTTTGAGAATGGCACGGGCGTCCGCCCGGCTGGAAGTGTGGCGCAGGGTGGGGCCAGAGCCGATCAGGGCGATGTCATCTCCTGGAACGTCAGAAATCGCCAGTGTCACGAGAGGCGCACTGCAGGCTGCTGCGAGACCACCACCTTTGATGCGCGACAGGTGTTTCCGCACGCAATTGATTTCCTGGATGTTGGCGCCTGAATGCAGTAACTGGCGCGTGACATCGCGCTTGTCGTCCAGCGATACCTCGGCTACCGGCATGCACATCAGTGCTGAACTGCCGCCGGACATCAGCACCAGCAGCAAATCATCTTCACCCAGTTTACCGGCCAGCTCCAGCGCGGCATGCGCTGCCGCCACGGAACTGTTGTCGGGCACCGGGTGGCTGGCGAACATCAGCTCGAAGCCTTCAAGCTGAGAGGCGTTCTCCTGATGCGTGTCAGGTGCGATGATCAGGCCGGCTGCCTTGTTACCATAATGGTCGCGGGCCGCTTCGGCCATGGCCATGGCGGCCTTGCCGCAGGCGATGACCCGCAATTCCCCCGAAGGCAGGGGTGGCCAATTTCCGGACAGGCAATGATCAGCCTGCGAAGCGGCAACGGCCGTATT
>CBFGWJ010000248.1:0-4232 GCA_965652335.1 uncultured Gammaproteobacteria bacterium
GGCTGAGTTGGAGATAGAGAGGTCATCGATGATCCGGAGTTCCGTGAGCCGGTTCCGGCAAAGACTGTTTGGCGCAGTTGTTGGCGGCATTCATCGCCCTGCACCGTTCGGGCCAGCCGCTGAACCGTGATGTGATCCTGGTGGCCACCGCGGATGAGGAGGCAGGTGGCCTGTTTGGCGCGGGCTGGTTGCTGGAGAACCGGCCGGAAGTTTTTGCCGGTGCGGGAATCCTGATCAACGAAGACGACGGCGGTGTGGAACGCGATGGCACCATCAGCTTCGGCGTGTAAGTGGAGGTGATCATGGCATTCACGCCGGAGGCCGAGTGGTCACGCATTCACGGCAATGATGAACGCATCAGTGTTGCTGCATTCCGCCAGGGCGTGCGTGACATGCAGGCCATCATCAACACGGTGGTTCTTGACTGAAAAGTACGGGGCCTTACGCCGGGCGGCTTGGCTCTGGCCTGAAAACCCTGCTCAAAGGCATGTCATAAACAAGACACCCGCACCGGACACTGCATCCCGTGACCGGTGCGAGTGCCTCCAGCCTATCCGGTCATTGCCGAATAGGATGCTGTTTCGTCTTCAGTCCAGGAGGGTGCAAGCGAAAGCTTGGTGGGTGAAGACGAAATCTCACCGTTTCTGAAAGCCGCGGCCGGTTCCGCGGGAGCCTCAACCGGTTCATGGATGGCAGCCGGAGTAACCTGCTGCAGTTGCAATCGCAGATCATTCGGGTAATCGGCGTTGGCCATGGCTTCTTCCTTGCTGATCAGGCCGGCCGCGTACAGGTCCAGCAGCGACTGGTCAAAGGTCTTGCAGCCGCCGGACGCGCCGCGCAGCATGCCTTCACGGATGTTGTCCACCTCGCCGTTGCGGATCAGTTCCTTCACATAGGCGGTATCGCGCATGATCTCCACCGCCGCCACGCGTTTGCCGTCCGTGGACGGGATCAGCCGCTGGGCAATGATGGCGCGCAGGTTCATGGACAGCTGCAGGCTGATATCGGTGTGCCGCTCGCCCGGAAAGAAATTCAGCACGCGGTGCAGCGTCTGGTAGGCATTGCTGGAATGCAGCGTCCCCAGGCAGAGGTGGCCGGTATCGGCAAAGGTGATGGCGGCCTCCATCGTTTCGCGGTCGCGGATTTCACCGATCAGGATCACGTCCGGCGCCTGCCGCAGTGCGTTCTTCAGCGCATGGTTGAAGGACAGCGTGTCCATGCCCACTTCGCGCTGCGTGAAAATGCTTTTCTTGTTGGGGTGGATGAACTCGATCGGGTCTTCCACCGTCACCACATGGCCGGATGAGTTGTCGTTGCGGTAGTCCAGCATGGCTGCCAGCGATGTGGATTTGCCCGAGCCCGTGGCCCCGGTCACCAGGATCAGGCCGCGCTTGCGCATGATGATTTCTTTCAGGTCGGCCGGGAGCCGCAACTGGTCCAGGGTGGGAATCTGCGTCTTGATGTGCCGAATGACGATGCCGACGCTGTCGCGCTGCCGGTGCACGTTCACCCGAAAACGTCCGATGCCATTGAGTTCGATGGCCATGTTCATTTCTTTTACTTCGGCGAAATGCGCGCGTTCCGCATCGTTCATCAGCGAATCGGCGATGGTGGCGGTGTCGGCATTTTGCAAATCGGTATCGCCAACCGGATGGTTGACACCGTCGACACGGATCAGTGGCGGGCTGTTGCGGGTGATGTACAGGTCTGAACCACCGCGTTGCACCATTTCACTCAGAAGCGCCTTGATTTCCATTGCCTGAAATTCCCCTAGTTCCCTTAGAAAGCGCAGCATGCGCGATGCCATCCCATGACACCGGTAAAAATAATGCAAGTTACATGCCACTGAAAAATTGGCCTGTTATCGGCGTAAAATCGGGCCCTTCACGGTTTTGCGCGGTATCCTTGCTGACACCCAGTGTCAGTCGTTGACAAAATTTCCATTAACAGGGAGCTATCAACTTGCATTCATTCATGGAATTCCAGGCAATCCAATTCAGGTCAATCAGAATCCTGGCCGCCCTGGTGCTGCTGGCTGCGTTGCCGGCCTGCACCTGGGTCAAAGCCACCGAGGCAGGGGCGCAAGTGGTTGTGTCCGATGGCGCCGGCGTGAACAACTGTGAACGCAAGGGCGAAGTGGAGGCAGCGCTCAAAAGCCGGGTTGCCGGCTTTGAACGCAACGCCACCAAAGTGGCCGGTGAGCTGGAAACCCTGGCCCGCAACGAAGCTGCCAAAATGGGCGGAGACACCATCGTCGCGGAATCCACCGTCAGGGACGGCAAACAGACGTTTGGGGTTTATCGCTGCCGTTCCTGAGTGGCGTTGAAAGTTCATGAACATGCGCTGCGATTCCGTGATCGAGGCCATCGGCAATACGCCCTTGCTGCGACTGCGCAAAGCCTCTGAAGCAACCGGCTGCGAAATCCTCGGCAAGGCGGAGTTCATGAATCCCGGTGGCTCCATCAAGGACCGCGCGGCCAAGTACATCATCCTGGATGCCGAAGCCCGTGGTGAACTCAGGCCGGGCGGCGTTATCGTCGAAGGCACGGCGGGCAATACCGGCATCGGCCTGGCGATGGTGGCGAACGCCAGGGGATATCGCACCGTCATCACCATTCCGGATACGCAGGCTGAGGAAAAAAAGGATGCCTTGCGCTTGCTGGGCGCGGAGCTGCACGAGGTTCCGGCCGTGCCGTTCAGGAACCCGGAGAATTATGTTCATGTGGCTGCCCGCCTGGCGGAGGAACTTCGGAAAACCGAACCCAACGGCGTGCTGTATGCCAACCAGTGGGAGAACACCGATAACGGTGACGGGCATTACCGCTCAACCGGCCCCGAAATCTGGCAACAAGCTGGCGGGCGGGTGGATGCATTCTGTTGTGCCATCGGCACCGGCGGGACGATTTCCGGCGTTGGGCGTTACCTGCGTGAGCAGAATCCGGATGTGGTGGTGGCGGTGACGGACCCCATGGGTTCCTGCATGTATCACTACTACAAACACGGTGAGCTGCGTGCCGAAGGCAACTCGATATCCGAAGGCATAGGGCAGGGCAGAATTACCGCCAACATCGCCAGCGCTCCCGTCAACGAGGCGGTGCAGGTCAGTGATGAGGAAGCGTTGCCGGTGCTGTTTGGCCTGCTGAGCGAAGAAGGCCTGTGTCTCGGTGGCTCCAGCGCCATCAATGTGGCCGGAGCGATCAGGCTGGCGCGGTTGATGGGCCCCGGCCACACCATCGTCACCATGCTGTGCGATTCGGGAACCCGTTACCAGTCGAAGCTCTACAATCCCGCATTTTTGCGCAGCAAGGGTTTGCCGGTTCCGCCCTGGCTGGATCGCTGATCCGGCAGCGCTGATGCCATGAGCTGAATTACTGGCCGAAAGCTTCGTAATAGCCCTCTTTCAGCACCAGCCTGTCTTCGGCCGGGCTGCTGGCTTGGAACGCAATCCCCGTATCGAGTTGCCAGAACTCGAAATTCAGCAATTCGCCCGGTGTGACGGGAGCGGAGAATCGCGCATCGAAGCGCCGGGTGCTGGTGGATTCGTAGCTGCCGCAACTCGCCATCAACGCATGGTAAGCCAGGCCATAGGTGCACAGGCCGTGCAGGATGGGCCGCTCGAAACCGGCCTTGGCAGCGATGCGCGGTTGGGTGTGGATCGGGTTGGGGTCGCCGTTCAGGCTGTAGACCAGCGCCTGGTTGGGTGACGTCTGGAAGGCGTACCGGTGATCCGCCGGGCGGTCGGGAACGCGTTTCCGCTCGGAATGCAGCTCCGGCCGCGCGCCGCCAAAACCGCCATCGCCACGCGCGATGGTGACATAGGTGGTGCGATACAGCAGTTCCCCACTGCCTTGCACGCGTGCTTCCGCAACCATGTGGATTTCAGCCCCGCGTTTTTCGCCGCGGTCGAAGATGGCGGGAATCGAGCCGCTGATTTCCAGCGTTGCGGCATCGGGCAGAGGCGCAAACATTTCCAGTTTCTGCTGGCCGTGCAGGGCCAGTTCAGGGCGCGCCAGCTCGCAGGCCAGGGTCAGGTCTAGAATGACATCGGCAAAAATCGAAGCCATCGTCGGTATGGTTTTGAACCCTTTGCGGTCGCTGACGAAATCGAGTTCGGCTTCCAGCATCGGGTCACCGCCAAAGCCCGTGCTCAGCGCGTAAAGCCGGGCCTCCTGGCGCGTGTACACCCGCTGCCGCGGTGGCAGTGTGAGCCTGAGCAGTTTTTCGGGGTTGAT
>CBFGWJ010000249.1:0-4212 GCA_965652335.1 uncultured Gammaproteobacteria bacterium
ATCACTGAAATTGTTTGGCTCATCGATCATGAACTCCTTGCACCTGCCAGCCCAAAGAATCGCCAACCGGCAAATTCAGCACCGTGTGCACTACGCCCACCGGCCAGGCCAGGTTGCAAACCTGTCAGACTTTCCGGCGCTGCGAACAGCGCCACAAAAAACGCGCCGCATTATACACGAACCGCGGACAGGCCCGGCCATGCGCCTCAAATGCAACTGACCGGCCGTGGCAGCCCCGCATAGCGGCAGGCCTGGGTTGCCGGGCCCTTGGGAAACAGGCGGTACAGGTAACGGCTGCTGCCTTTTTCTTCACCGAGACGTTGGCGGGTTTCCTTTACCAGCGCGCGCATCGGTGGATCGATTTCAAACCGGGCAAAGTAGTCACGGAAAATCCGCAGCACCACCCAGTGGTCGTCACCCAGTTCCAGCCCATCGCCAGCCGCCATCAACCGGCCCGCCTCCTCGGTCCATTGCCCCGGTTCCAGCAGGTAGCCTTTTTCGTCCAGCGGGATGCGGGTTCCATCCGCCAGTTGCAGGAACGATTCAGTCATTTCCAGCTCAGGCAGTGCGCATGTGACATCACCAGCTCCACCCATTCCGTATCGCTGATCCGCTTGCAGTGTTCTGGCAGCGGCAACGCCGACAAACCATGCGCGTCCAAATCGGCCTCGAGCGCATGGATTATCGTGACTGCCGGCAAAGCCCGGTCCCACTCAGGTTCCAGCAGCCACAGAACGGCCGTGTTGAGCAGCACCACGGTGTCACCGTCCTGCAGGTTCTTGCGGCAGTCCTCCAGGCCATCGGCCGACTTGCTCAGCAGCAGGTGCAGGGCGCCCTGGGGTGTCATAACACCATCACCCGGTCGCAGGCTTCCCACTCATGCCGCATCTCTGCAAAGGTACTGGCCCGAAGCGGCAGGCATGGATGCAGTTGCCGGAGTTGCAGTCTCTCCAGCCATGCCGGCTCGGCATAGGCCTTGAGGTCTGCTGCTTCAAGCAAATCCGGCAGGCTGCCCCACGCCCGGTAGGCTGGCGGCAACTGCGCCGCGGCAGCGCTGCGGCGGGGAACCAGCTGCATCACGCTGGCGCCATTGAAAAAAAGCCGCAGTTCGAAATCCAGTGTCGCTGCCAACAGGGCCACATCGAGCTGCGTACGCGGTGATCGCTGGGCGTAAGGTGTGCTGCGGATCAACAGGCCCAGCGTGAATGGCTTTTGCCTGCTCACCGGTTCCCTCCCGCCACCGAGGCTTGGTTGCGGCCAACAGACAGTGGCTTGAAGCGACGCGGTCCTGGCATCAGAAAGCCACCAGCCTGTCGGACTGCAACATCCATTCCAGCATATCGGCCAGGCCTGTCGGCCGGAAGCCGGCGGCTGCACTCGCCGGCGGCAGGCGCCTCTGGCAGGAAGCGCTGCACAGCAACAGCCTGGCGCCCGAGCGGCTGGCAAACTGCTGCCAGGCAGAGGTCAGCTCAGGCGTGCCAGCATCGGCCGTGGTGCCGCCCAGGGCGTGATACACGCCATCCTCGCGAAAAAACACCGCAACCACCTGCAGGCCGGCGGCTTCCGCGGCCAGGACAAACCGCAGGGCGCAAACCGACATACCGGTTTGCCATGGGCTTTCATTAACGATCACCAGGCACTTCACGCTAAACTATCCGCTCCGTTGGGTCAGAATCCACTCATAGTACCCTGAACCAGTCAGGCACTTCGCTGTCTGATTCCGCTACCCAGCAGTCTTCAGAAAGGCAGAATGAAGGTCAAGAGCCGCAACACATCCCTGGCAAACATCGCTGCGCGCCTGGCGCTGGCGTGCCTGGTCTTTTCCATCAGCCTCAGCAGCGTTGCGCAATCGGACCGGCTGGCCCTGCCGGACATGGGCGCATCAGCCGATACCATCCTGTCGCGCAAGGAAGAGGAGGAGTATGCCAAAGCCCTGGTGCGGCAGATGCGGGCTTATGAGATCCTCAATGAAGACCCGCTGATCAATGCCTATTTCAAGGACATGGGCTACCGCCTGGTGGCCAACAGCGACCGTCCTGACAAGTCCTTTACCTTTGTCGTCATCGATATGGACATCGTCAATGCATTTGCTGCCCCGGGCGGCGTGGTTGCGCTGTACAGCGGGCTGATACTGGCGGCGGATGACGAAAATGAAGTGGCCGGCGTTGTCGCCCACGAAATAGCCCATGTCACGCAACAGCACATTTACCGGGCCATCGAAAATGCCCAGGCGATGACCATCCCGCTGATGCTGGCCATGGTGGGCCTGATACTGGTCGGTGGCGGCAGCGGCGATGCCATCCAGGGAGCCCTGATGGGCGGCCAGGCCGCGATGCAGCAGGCCATGATCAACTTCACCCGGCAGAACGAGGCCGAGGCCGACCGCATCGGTATCCAAACCCTTTCAAAAGCCGGCTACGACCCGCGTGGCATGGGCGAATTTTTTGAAAAGATGAACCGCATCACCCGCGCCATGGGCGAGGGCCCGCCCGAATACCTTCGCACCCACCCGGTGACGGTGAGCCGCATCGCTGAAGCCGACAGCCGCGCCCAGAGCATGCCGATACCGCCCGCCAGCGATGGCCTGAATTTTTACCTGGCCCAGGCGCGATTGCGCGCCCTGGTGGAAAATTACCCCAGCAAGGCGCTGGAGCAGTTTGAGTACATGAAGCAGCGGGCCGACATGAACGAAGCGCAGGGCGCCGCGCTGGATTACGGCATTGCCATTGCCCTGCAACGCCAGGGCAAATACCAGGAAGCGCGTTCGCTGCTGCTGAACCTGATGGACCGCGGCGAGCACCTCGCTTACGAAATCCAGTTGGCCGACCTGGATCTGGCTTCCGGCCACACAGCAGCCGCGCTGGACCGGCTGGCCGGCCTGTACCACAACTTTCCCGGCAACAATGCCATCTCGATGGAATACAGCGAGGCATTGTTGCACACCGGCGAAAAATCGAAAGCGGAAACTGCCGCCGTGATCCTGCGGCAGCAGATCCTCAACCACGACGATGATCCGGCCCTGTATGCGCTTTATGCCCGCGCGTCCAATGAAGCCGGTGAAACGGTTCGCGCCAAGGAGGCCATCGCCGAATCGTATTACCTGCGCGGAGGCGTGCACGAGGCCGTGCTGCAACTGCAGGAACTGGTGCGCCGCGATGATCTCGATTATTACGAACGCGCCCGCGTTACCGCGCGGCTGAATGAGTACCAGATAGAACTGGCCAAGATGGGCCTGGATGACCGGCATATTCCACGTTGAAGGAAATTCCGGCCCGAACAGCCGGCCAAAGCCCATTCGACGGGCCCGAAGGCCACGCAGGTTTTCCCCCTTGGCCTGTGCTAACTTGTCATCAAACCGTCATACACGTTCCTATAATGTAGCCTTGGATTCCAGGGAAACACGCATGAGTTCATCACAAGCAAATGTACTGGTAGTGGATGACGAGCCGGCGATACGTGAGATGATCGCGTTTGCGCTGCAGCGCCAGGGCATGGGTGTGCAACTGGCCTGCGACGCCCATGAAGCCCTGCTGGCCATCAACAACAAGCGGCCGGATATCATCCTGCTGGACTGGATGATGCCGGGCGTCAGCGGGCTGGAGCTCACCCGCCGCCTGCGCCGAGACGACCTCACCCAGGATATCCCCATCATCATGCTCACCGCCAAGGTCTCGGAGGACGATAAAGTCTCCGGGCTTGAAGCCGGCACCGATGATTACGTAATCAAGCCGTTTTCACCACGGGAACTGCTGGCGCGGATCAAGGCTGTGCTCAGGCGCAGCACAGCCGCGGACGAGGACGGTCGCATCCGGCATGGCGAGTTGACCCTGGACACCGTTTCCCGGCAAGTGCTGCTCGGCAATACCGAAGTTGCCATGGGGCCTACCGAATTCCGCCTGCTGGAGTTCTTCATGAGCCACCCGGGGCGTTCCTACAGCCGCGCCCAGTTGCTGGACCATGTCTGGGGCGCCAATGCCTACCTGGAAGAACGGACGGTGGATGTGCATATCCGCCGCCTGCGCAAGGCCCTCGAACCCAGCCCGGCCAGCCAGTACATACAAACGGTGCGCGGCCACGGTTACCGCTTCCTGGCCGAACCCACCGCGAGCACGGCCAGTTAGGCCGCCGCATGATTGACCACTCACAACTTACCGCCGCGAACGAGCCGGAAGCACCGCCCGACGGCAAAAACTCCGGCCAGAACTCCGGCCA
>CBFGWJ010000250.1:0-4201 GCA_965652335.1 uncultured Gammaproteobacteria bacterium
ATGGTTCGACAACTACCTGGGTATCGTGTCGCTGATCCGCGTGGTGGATGGCTCCGTGGGCAAGGGCGAGAAGATCAAGCTGATGTCTTCCGGCAACCAGCACCAGGTGGAGCAGGTGGGCGTGTTCACTCCCAAACAGGAAAAGCGTGAACGCATTTCGGCCGGCGAGGTGGGCTTCCTGGTGGCCGGCATCAAGGATGTGCATGGCGCACCGGTGGGTGACACCATCACCATGGCCAGGGATGGCGCGGACAAACCGCTGCCGGGTTTCAAGGCCATGCAGCCGCGCGTGTTCGCCGGCGTGTTCCCGACCGACGCGGATGCATTTCCCGACCTGCGGGAGGCGCTGGACCGCCTGCAGCTGAATGATGCAGCCTTGCAGTTCGAGCCGGAAACCTCCGAGGCACTGGGCTTCGGATTCCGTTGCGGCTTCCTGGGCCTGCTGCACATGGACATCGTGCAGGAGCGGCTGGAACGCGAATACAACGTCGACCTCATCACCACCGCACCTACGGTAATCTATGAGGTAGAGCTTAACGACGGCACGGTGATCAGCCTGGAAAACCCGGCCAGCCTGCCGCCGGTGAACAAGATCCGCGAGATCCGTGAACCGATCATCGAGGCCAATATCCTGGTGCCACAGGATTACGTCGGTGCGGTGATCGGGCTGTGCGAGGAAAAACGCGGCGTGCAACTGGGTATCCAGTACCTGGGCAGCCAGGTTTCCATCCGCTACGAATTGCCCATGTCCGAAGTGGTGCTGGATTTCTTTGACAAGCTGAAATCCGTCAGCCGCGGTTACGCCTCCTTTGACTATCATTTCATCCGTTTCCAGGCCGGACCGTTCGTGCGCGTGGATGTGCTGATCAACGGTGAGGCGGTGGATGCATTGTCATTGATCATGCACCGCGACCAGGCACAGCGCCGGGGCCGTGAACTGGCCACCAAAATGAAGGACCTGATTCCTCGCCAGATGTTTGACGTGGCCATACAATCAACCATAGGCTCACAGATCATCGCGCGCACCACGGTAAAGGCCTTGCGCAAGAACGTGACCGCCAAGTGTTACGGCGGTGACGCCACGCGCAAACGCAAGCTGCTGGAGAAACAGAAAGCCGGCAAGAAACGCATGAAACAGGTGGGCCGGGTGGAAATACCCCAGGAAGCCTTCCTGGCCGTGCTGCAGCAGGACACCAAGAAGTAGGCAGCGGCAAGCCGGACCAATGCAATACAGCCAACAGGGCCAAGCACTATGATTCCTGATTTCAGTTTGTTACTGGTTTTGCTCACGCTGTTCACCGGCCTGGTGTGGCTGGTCGACAGCCTGTTCTTCCGCCGCCGCCGCATGGACCGGGCGGTGCAGAACAAGGTGCAGCGGGCCCGCGAGCCGGTGATCATCGAGTACTCACGTTCGTTGTTCCCAGTGCTGCTGGTGGTGCTGCTGTTTCGTTCGTTCCTGTTTGAACCATTCAAGATACCCTCCGGCTCGATGATACCAACCCTGTTGATCGGCGATTTCATCCTGGTGAACAAGTACGCCTATGGCCTGCGGTTGCCGGTGCTCAACAGCAAGTTCATGGATGTGGGCGAACCGCAGCGCGGCGATGTCGTGGTGTTTCGCTATCCGGTGGACCCGGGGGTCAACTTCATCAAGCGGCTGGTGGGATTGCCGGGTGATACCGTGGTGTACCGGGACAAAAAGCTGTTCATCAACGGCGAAGCGGTGGAACTGGAATCACAGGGGGCGTACAGCAGCAACGAGGTGAAATGCACCACGCCACGGCCGGATGCGGTGCGCTATGCCGAACAGCTGGGGGAAGTGAAGCACGACATTCTGATCCATACCGGCAGCGGTACGCGAGACGGCCAGTGGGTGGTGCCCGAGGGCCATTACTTCATGATGGGTGACAACCGCGACCGCAGCAACGACAGCCGCGAATGGGGTTTCGTACCCGAAGCCAACCTGATGGGCAGGGCTGTGGGCATCTGGCTGAATTTCGATTACACCAAGGGTTGCGGCGACTTTTCCCGGATGGGAGAAGGCATCCATTGATGCATCCGCATTACCGGTGACCGCGGTTTTGCCGGGCTGCATGCTTACCCCGGCCGCAAATCGGTATATCATGAAGCGGTCTACCAGCAACACCCGGTTGTGACTTCAGGTTCTGGAGCGCGGATACCGGGCGCGGCTTTGGCGAGTCAGGAAACTCATTTTAAGGAAGAAGGTGAGGAACATGATCTTTCGCAAGCAAAGCAATAAACCCAAACAGCGTGGCCTGACCCTGATCGGCTTTGTCATCGTGCTCGGGTTCGGCCTGTTGGTGGCCTACACCGGCATGCGCATCGTGCCCATGTACCTGGAGTACTACGCGCTGGTGAATGCCCTCAACACCCTGGCCAAGACTCCCGGCGCCAAGGACATGGAGCCGAGCCGCATGCGTACCAACATCATCAACAGCCTGTGGGTGAGTTACGCCAGCAACAACATCCGCCGCGAACACATTCGCATCACCCGCAGCGACGGTATCAAGGTTCGGGTGGCCTATGAAGTGCGCAAGCCGTGGGTGGGCAACCTGGACATCGTGGGCAAGTTCGACAAAACCACCACGCTCCGCTGAGCGGGGTCACCGGCGAGCCAGGCACATCGGAAATCCGCAGCACAATGCCATTGATTCTGTACCGGGAATTGACTACCGGTTCGCGGACATTGGTTTGTTGCGGGATGCACTGACGCACCGCAGCGCCGGCCCGAGAAACTACGAACGCCTGGAGTTCCTCGGCGACAGCATCCTGAACCTGGTGGTGTCGGAACTGCTGTTTGAACGTTTTCCCAATGTGGATGAAGGTGGGCTGAGCCGGATGCGGGCCCGCATCGTGCGGGGCAGAACCCTGGCTGACGTGGCTGCGCGGCTGGATATCGGCAAGCAGATCCGCCTGGGCCAGGGTGAAAAGAAATCGGGCGGATTCCGCCGCTCTTCCATCCTGGCCGATGCGCTGGAAGCCTTGCTGGGCGCGATCCTGCTGGATGGCGGCTACGCCGCCTGCAGGGACGTGATCGTGACGCTGTTCTTTCCACTGATCGATGCATTGCCTTCGGCTGAGTCCCTCAAGGATGCCAAGACCCTGCTGCAGGAATGGCTGCAGGCGCGTGGCAAGGCGCTGCCGGAGTACCGTCTGTTGAAGGAAGAGGGCGCAGACCACGCCAAGACCTTCCACGTGGAGTGTCGGCTCGAAGGCGACCTGCCGGCGCGAACGGCGGTGGCCGGCAGCCGGCGCAAGGCCGAACAACTGGCTGCAGCCCTGTGCCTGGAAGCACTCAACCAGCAGGCAAGATCACGATGAATTCCGCCGAAGCGCGAAACGAAGCGGAGTCCACGCGCTGTGGTTATGTAGCGCTGGTGGGCCGTCCCAATGTGGGCAAGTCCACTTTGTTGAACCGTTTGCTTGGCACCAAGGTGAGCATCGTCACAGCCAAGCCGCAAACCACGCGCCAGCAGGTGGCCGGCATCAAGACCACCGATGCCGGACAGGTCGTTTACCTGGACACACCGGGTATCCACGAAGCCGCCAGCCGGGCCCTGAACCGGCACATGAACCGCATCGCCCATGCCGCGTTGCGGGATGTCGACCTGGTATTGTTCCTGGTGGAAGCCGGCCGCTGGAGCCAGCAGGATGAATACGTCGCCCGCGCCCTGGCCAGGGCCGGAGTTCCGGTGGTGCTGGTGGTGAACAAGATCGATCTCATGCCGGACAAAACCAGACTGCTGGATTTCCTGCGCGAGAAGGTCGATGCCGGGCGGTTTGAAAAAGTCCTGCTGGTTTCGGCAAAAAGCGGCGAGGGCGTGGCGGAAATCGAACGCAGCGTGATGCACTACCTGCCGTTTTCCCAACCGCTGTTTGATCCTGAGCAGTACACCGACCGCAGCGAGCGCTTTCTCGCCGGCGAGCTCATCCGCGAGCAATTGATGCTGCGCCTGCACCAGGAAATCCCCTATTCACTGGCGGTGGAAATCGAGGAGTTCAAACGGACCGACAAACTGCTCCGGTTGGGCGCCATCGTCTGGGTGGAACGCCCCGGCCAGAAGCAGATTGTGATCGGCAAAGGCGGAAACGTGCTGAAGCAGGTTGGAACCCAGGCGCGCAAGGAACTGGAGAAGCTTTTCGATGAAAAGGTGTTCCTGCGCCTGTGGGTGAAAGTCAA
>CBFGWJ010000251.1:0-4199 GCA_965652335.1 uncultured Gammaproteobacteria bacterium
GTTACTCCAGGGAGAACGATTACCAGGCTGTTTATGGCAGCTACTCGGGAAAGAAGGAAGCCGAGGATGCGCTTTCCGCCATCAATTGGGGTTTCAGCTACTCCGACGATGAAATCAATCCCACCGACGCGGTGGAATTCGGGCGGATCGAAAGCGCCAGCCGCGACAGCAAGTCGGCTTCGCTCGGCATGAGCCAGGTACTCAACCGCAATGCGGTGCTGCAGGTGGGCGCCACCGTCACGCACCAGACCGGGTTTTTGTCCGATCCCTACAAGCTGGTGCTGGTGGGGCAGCAGATCCTGCCCGACCAGCGCCCGGATGAACGCACGCAATTCGCGGTTTCCGGCCGATACCGGCATTACATCGAAAAGGGCCGCGCGGCGTTGCGGCTGGATTACCGCTACTTCTTCGACAGCTGGGAAGTGCAGGCCCATACGCTGGAGCTGGCTTATGTGCAGCCCCTGGGCGAGGCCTGGGAACTCACGCCCTCGCTGCGCTACCACGCGCAGCAGGCGGCGGAATTCTATGCGCCGTATTTCCGGCAGGCGCCGCAGTATGAATACTGGAGCAGCGATTACCGCCTGGCCACGTTCGGCGCTCTCAGTTACCGGCTGGATGTGAGCTGGAAGAACAGCCGCCTGCGCGCCAGCGCGGGCCTGGAACTGTATGACAGTGAGGCGGGGCTGTCCGTGTTTGGCAACTCCCAGGATACGCCCGGACTGGTGGACTTCGTCCGCGCCAGCCTGGCGCTCACGGTTGAACTATGAGCCACTGCCGGCCCGCCCGGTTTCGCTTCAGCACCATGGGCTGTCCGGCCGAACTCAGCGTGTCTGTGGCATCGAAAGCCGCGGCCCTGGAAGCCTTGCGCATCGCCGAAAGCGAGGCGCAGCGGCTCGACTGGAAATATTCGAACTACCGCAAGGACAATTTTCTCGCACGGCTGCAATGGGCTGCCTGCCGGCCCGGCGGTACGCGGGTGGATGCGGAAACCGCGGCCCTGCTGGATTTTGCCGCTTGCCTGTATCACCGGAGCGCGGGACGCTTTGATATCACCGCGGGCCGGTTGACCCGCTTGTGGCAGGAGTCGAGCGGCGTTCCCGCGGAAACCGAACTGGAACAGGCTCTGGCTGTAACCGGCTGGAACAAGGCTTTCTGGGACGGCGACTGCCTGCAGCTGCCGCCGGGCATGCAACTCGACCTCGGTGGCATCGTCAAGGAATATGCCGCTGACCGGGTGGCTTTGCTGTTGCACCGGAAGGGTTTTGCTTCGGGCTATATCGACCTCGGAGGCGATCTGCACATCCTTGGCCCACACGCCGATGGCAGACCCTGGAAAGTCGGCATCCGCCATCCGCGAAAACCCGGTGTGCTGGCCGGCATCGATGTATGCAGTGGCGGGCTGGCCAGCAGCGGCGACTATGAACGGTTTCGAATCATCGACGACAGGCAGTATTCACACATCATCGACGCGCGCACCGGCTGGCCCGTGCAAGGCCTGGCCAGTGTGTCGGTGCTTGCGCCGACTTGCCTGATTGCCGGGGCCATGAGCACCCTGGCCATGCTGCTGGAGCGTGGCGATGCCATGGCGTTTCTGACGAAATCCGGGCTGCACTGGCTGGGCTACGATGCAGTACTGGATTGCAGCTCGAGGGCACTGGCCCTCAAGGACGTGTAGCATAGACAACAGATACAGATTCTGATCGTTGGGTTGAATCGAGCGCGGCATGAGGATCCTGATCGTAGAAGATGAGCCCCGCATTGCTGACTTTCTGCAGCGCGGCCTGCGTGCGGAAGGTCATTTCAGCATCGTGGCCAGAGACGGCCAGGCCGGGCTCGAGCTGGCGCTCGGCGGTGACTTCGATTTCCTCCTGCTGGACCTCGTCCTGCCCAAACTCCACGGCCACGAGGTCTGCCAGCAACTGCGCATGAAAGGCGTCAAAACACCCATCATCATTCTCACTGGCATGGATGAGGCCGAGGATGTAATTGCGGGTTTGCGCATGGGCGCTGACGACTACATGACCAAGCCTTTTTCGTTCGAAGAGCTGCTCGTAAGGATGGAAACGGTAGCCCGCCGCAGCCGTGATGCCGGCAGCCTCGATTCTGTGCTCCGTGCCGGTCCACTCGCATTCGACAGAAACTCGCTGCGCTTCAGCGTCAATGATGTGGAGGTCAAACTCACGGCCAAGGAACTGGCAATCATGGAACTGTTGATGAGTCATCCCGGAACTCTGTTCAGCCGTGAGCGTATTCTCAGCAATGTCTGGGGGCAGAACATGGACCCGTTGACCAATGTGGTTGATGTGTACATTGGCAAGCTGCGCAAAAAAATTGACGGTGACCACCCACAGACCCGCATAGAAACCGTGCGCGGCCTGGGCTATCGCCTGAACGTGGGCAAACGCGCCGCCGCGGGTGATTGAACCGTGCGCGCCGCATTTCCTGCACCGCGGTCAACGCGCATGCCGGCAATCCAGCTCACTGGCATCGCGTTGCTGCTGGCAGCCGTGGTTTGCAGCCACCCGGCAGCAGGTTCAAGCACCTCAAGAGGCGATACAGAACCCGCGGCAACCACAGCAACCGCAAACATCACCGGCCAGGTGCGAATCACTCGTAAACTCACTTCGCAGAAAATGCGGTTCCGTCTGTATCCCGGCGTCAAGCCCATCGCTCCTCCTGACAACCCTGCGGAAACCGCCGAAATACACAACATCGTCGTTTACCTCGACCAGGTGGATGGCGCTTCCAAGGTTGACATAACCGCGCCGAATCCCGTCATCAGGCAGGAAGGGGAAACCTTCATTCCGCATGTGTTGCCGATTGTGAAAGGAACCACCGTGGACTTTCCCAACCTGGATCCGATTTTTCACAACGTCTTCTCGCTCTCCGGGGCGAAGTCTTTCGACCTCGGGCGCTACCCACAGGGCAGTTCCCGCTCGGTGACTTTCGGGCAATCCGGAATCGTTCCGGTGTTCTGCCATTTGCATTCCCACATGAGCGCCATCATTCTGGTGCTGGACAATCCGTACTTTGCAGTTCCCGACGCGGACGGCCGCTATCGAATCGGCAATATCCCGCCCGGCACCTATACCCTCACCGGCTGGCATGAACGCAGCGACAGCACCCGGCAGCAGGTAACTCTGCAGCCAGGTGAAACCGTTGAATTCGATATCCTGATCCCCATCGACGATGAGGAATGATCGGTGCGAAGACGAGCCTGACCGGACACGCAACGTGACGACTCGAGCCATCAGATTCCTGGTCATCGCTTGGTGCGCACTCGTGGGAGGCGCAGCATCCGCCCAGGAACGGTTGCTGCTGGAAGGAATTCTTGACGCAGAAGCCTACAAAACCAGTCAGGGCTCCTATTCGCTTTCCCGGAATGACGGTGACCTGTCGGGGCTGGGCCGGCTGCAGCTGTGGTCAGCCTGGCAGATCAGTTCCGGCCTGCAGTGGTATGCGTTTGCCGACCTGCAGTCGGACAACGCCTCCGGCAGCTGGGAATCAGATGCCCAGCTGAATCAGTTTGCCCTGCGTTATTCAAGCAGTTCCAATCCGTATTACCTCATCGAGGCAGGCAAGATCCTGCCACCCATCGCGATTTTCTCCGAGCGCAACCTGTCCACGCAAAATCCGCTGGTCAGCCGGCCGGATTTTCTTTATGCAGACTACCCGCTGGGCATCCATGTCACCGGTTCCGCGGGCTGGCTGGACTACCGGGCTGCGCTGGTGGATAAACCGGTCATCAACCCGGACTACCTGCCGGCGAAGCCCGATTCGGCTTTCCGCCCGGATCTCGGTCTCGGTGTGACACCCCTTCAGGGCCTGCGCTTCGGCCTGGCTTACACGCGCGGCCCTTACCTGAGCCGGCAGCTGAATCCCTACTTGCCGGCCAACACGGACTGGCGGGATTTCAGCCAGCGAATCTGGGCCTTTGAGTTTCAGTTCAGCCGCGGCTACGCCGAACTCAACAGCGAAATGGTGTGGGGCGCCTATGAGATACCGCAGCAGGATTCGGCCATGGATACGCAAAGCTATTTCCTGGAATTCAAGTACACCTGGACTCCGCGAATCCATACCGCCCTGCGATTGCAACAGAACCAGTACCCGTTCCTGCGCGAGGGCGGCTATTCAGGCCTGCTGGCGCAGAACGTCACGATACGCGACTGGGAGATCGGACTGGGTTTCCGGTTCAGCGC
>CBFGWJ010000252.1:0-4194 GCA_965652335.1 uncultured Gammaproteobacteria bacterium
GGACCGCATTCGGAGTCATCGGCTGCAAACCGCAAGATGCCCAGCAAGCCTCGGAATCGCAGACTGTCCCCGCGGCCATGGAGCCGGAAATCACCGTTGCCGACGCCGAGGAGTTCGTTCGTGCCACCGAGGCGAAGCTGGAAGAACTGGGCCAGCATGCAGAACGCAATGGGTGGGTGCTGGCCAACTTCATCACCCATGACACCGAGATCCTGGCGGCCGCTGCCGGGGAGCAGTTTACCGCGGCAAAAGTACAGGCTGCCGGTGAGGCTGCCAATTACCTGTCTGTTGCAGGCCTCGGAGAGGCAACCGTCCGCAAGCTTGGGTATTTGCGCACCGGCATCACCATTCCAGCACCCGCGGATGCCGCAAAATCCGCCGAGCAGGCAGAAATCGGCGCGCAATTGAGCAGTATTTACGGCAAGGGCAAGTATTGCCGCGAAGATGGCCAATGCCTTCCGCTGGGGGAGTTGGAAAACATCCTCGCGCATTCGCGCGATCCGGCTGAACAACTGGAAGCCTGGGATGGCTGGCATCGAATTGCCACGCCGATGAAACCGCTGTACGCACGCCAGGTTGAACTGGCGAACGAGGCCGCAACCGACCTCGGGTTCGCCGACCTGGGTGAGTTGTGGCGCTCCGACTACGACATGGCGCCGGAGGAGTTTTCCGCAGAACTCGACCGGGTCTGGGGTGAGGTCAAGCCGCTGTACAACGCCCTGCAATGCCATGTGCGGGCCGAACTGAACGAATTCTATGGCGATGAAATCGTTCCACCCGGCGGGCCGATCCCGGCACATCTGCTTGGCAATATGTGGGCGCAGAGTTGGGAAAATATCTACGACATCGTAGGTCCCGCAGAAGCCGAATCCAGCTATGACCTGACTGCCATTTTGCAGGAACGCAATTTTACGCCCGTTTCCATGGTGGAAACCGGCGAAGCTTTTTTCAGCTCACTGGGGTTTGAGCAGCTGCCGGAAACTTTCTGGGAGCGGTCGTTGTTTGTGAAACCCGCTGACCGGGATGTGGTGTGCCACGCATCCGCATGGAATGTGGATGAAAAGGAAGACCTGCGCATCAAGATGTGCATCGAGGTCAATGCGGAGGATTTCCGCACCATTCACCATGAGCTTGGCCACAATTACTACCAGCGGGCCTACAACCGGCACAGTTACCTGTTCCGCAACAGCGCCAATGACGGTTTCCATGAGGCCATCGGAGACACCCTGTCTTTGTCCATCACGCCAAAGTACCTCGTCCAGATCGGCCTGATCGAAGCGGAGCCGGATGCGAGCGGCGATCTGCCGCTGCTGCTGAAAACAGCGCTGCAGAAAGTTGCATTCCTGCCTTTCGGCCTGGTGATGGACCAGTGGCGATGGCGGGTATTTGCCGGCGAAGTGGGGCCCGACGGTTACAACCAGTTGTGGTGGCAGTTGCGCGAGCAATACCAGGGAGTGAGTGCGCCCAATGAACGGCCCGCCGACGCGTTTGATCCGGGTGCCAAGTACCACATTCCCGGCAACACGCCCTATGCCCGGTATTTCCTGGCGCACATCCTGCAATTCCAGTTTTTCAAGTCACTGTGCGAGATTGCCGGCAATGAAGGCCCGATTCACCGCTGTTCCTTTTATGGCAGCCGGCAGGCCGGCGAGAAGCTGAACGAGTTACTGGAACTGGGACGCAGCCAACCGTGGCCAGTGGCACTGCAAACGCTTACCGGAACGAGCAGGCTCGATGCCAGGCCCATGCTGGATTACTTCTCGCCGTTGCAGGCCTGGCTGGATGAGCAGAACCAGGGCCGCAGCTGCGGTTGGTAGTGACGGGGGCTGGATCACCGATGCCGGATTGCTGTGCAGCCCAAGGGCGTTGCGAATGCCACTGCCTGGTTTCAGCGCAGCCTGCCGAGTTTCATGCCCATTCGTACTTCGTCATCGGGCCCGAGCTCAGACAAGCTGGAAACCGCGGCAGCCGGCAACAACACGATCACCGTTGAGCCCATGTTGAAGCGGCCCAGTTCATCCCCTTTTTTCAGGTGGATATCCCGCCGTGACCAGTCACCGGTTGCAATCCGTCGCCCGTAAGGCGGGGTGATCATTCCCGCCCATACCGTTTCGATGCTGGACACCAGCATTGCGCCCACCAGGATGACGGCCATGGGTCCGTGGCTGGTTTCAAACAGACAGATGACCCTCTCATTCCTGGCAAACAGGTTGGGTACCTGGCGCACGGTATAGCCGGCCACGCTGAACAGGCGGCCTGGAACGTGAACCATGCGCACGAGTTGGCCATCCATGGGCATGTGAACGCGGTGATAGTCCCGCGGCGAAAGGTAGATGGTGTGGAAAAAGCCGTTGGCAAATTCGCTGAATGACGGGTCGTTGCCCAGCAAGGCACGCAGGCTGAAATGGTGGCCCTTGGCCTGCACCAGGCGGTCATTGGTAATCCGGCCGCATTGGCTGATCCGGCCGTCCGCGGGACAGGTAAAAGCCATGGGGTCCGGATCCTGTACCCTCGACCCTTTTTTCAGCTCACGGGTAAAGAACTCGTTGAAATGGGCATAGTCGGACGCATTATCGCTTCGGGCTTCTTCCCAATTGACGCCAGCCAGTCCTCCCACGATCCAGATCTGCAGATTTTTGACCGGCGCAAGGCGTATGCGCATGAACGCATGCACCAGGCGCGAGAGCATCCGGTGCGGCAACAGGTATTGGACTCCGCACAGCAGTTTTTCCAGGATATCCATGTTGTGAGCGTCAATTGATGATGTGTAACAGGTCGTGGCTGATGTTTTCAACGCTGTGCGGGGCAGGGAACATGCCGAACAGCTCCGCCCGTGGGTTCAGCAGCACCAGGCTCGCGCTGTGGTCGACGGCGTAGGATTCGTCCTCGGGGCTGTGTTCCGCAACATGGTAGGCAATTCCAAGTTGCATGGTCATCGCGCGCAGTTGGCGGTCATCTCCGGTCAGGCCTTTGAATGCCGGATCAAAATAGGCCAGGTATTCGGCCAGTTTTTGCGGCGAGTCGCGGTCGGGATCCACGGAAACCAGGTAGATCTCCGGCATTTTCTCCGGCTTCAGTTCTTCGGCCAGTTTGGCCCGCACCTGTTGCAGCTGGTAAAGCGTGTTTGGGCAGATATCCGGGCAGGAAGTGAAGCCAAAAAACAACAATGACCATTTGCCTTTGAATTCCGCCAGGGAGAATGCGCGGGCCTGCTCATCCACCAGCGCGAAATCTGCAACGACCTTGCTCTCGGGCAGTACAATGAGCGCCTGCAATGAGTCCTGCCCGCGCATCTGCATCTGTTTGAAAAACAGTGCTCCTGACAATGCCGCCAGCAACGCCAGGCTGACGGCGAGCAGGGCGAAGCGGTACGACGATGCTTTGTTGTGGTTCATGCATGACTCATCAAGCGGATTTGGGCTGAATTATACTGCGATGCGGACTTGAAGGGTTAAGCTCTCACGGGATTTGATATTGGAATTGGTCAATGAATATTGCTGAATGCATCGGCCGCGCAGAGCAGGCATTCCTGGATTCAGGCCTGCATTTCGGGCACGGCACAGACAATGCGGGTGATGAGGCCGCCTGGCTGGTTTTGCATGTCGTTGGCGCAAAACTCGACGGCAGCTTCGATGAATGGCAGCAGCCGGTGGATGCCGGCCAGCAACTGCGAATCGCGGAGTTGGTGAATGCCCGCGTGGAAACCCGCAAACCTTTGGCTTACCTGCTGGGTAGGGCATGGTTTGCCGGGCTGGAGTTTGAGGTCAACGAGCATGTGCTGGTGCCGCGCTCGCCGATGGCGGAAATGGTGCTGGAAGAATTTTCACCCTGGCTTGATGCCCGCACGGTTACAAGGGTGCTGGATCTGTGTACCGGCAGCGGCTGCATCGGCATTGCCATTGCGGCATATCTGCCTTGGGTGCAGGTGGATGCCAGCGACATCAGTCCCGCGGCCTTGCAACTCGCCGCCCGCAATGTGGCTCGGCATGGGGTGGCTGATCGCGTGCGGCTGGTCCAGTCCGACCTGTTCGAAGCCCTGCAAGGCGAGGCTTATGATCTCATCATCACCAACCCTCCCTATGTGCCACAAGCCGCCAGCGCCGGAATTCCTTCGGAATACCAGGCGGAACCCGGGCTGGGCCTGTATTCTGGAGATGACGGGCTGGATATGTGCCTGCGCATCATGATGCAATC
>CBFGWJ010000253.1:0-4184 GCA_965652335.1 uncultured Gammaproteobacteria bacterium
TCGACCTACTGATCGAAACCATGGACAGCATCTCGGCACAAATGGCGGACCCGGTGGCTGAGGGCCTGGACCAGGAGGCCGCGGCCGCAAAGCTGGATTTCAGCACCATGCAGCAACGCTTCACCGGCGGTGATACATTTCTCGATCGCCTGTTCGATATCTGGTTCAAGACGCCCATCGCCAGGGCGGCATGGAAAGAAGCGCGGGGCGAAAGCCCGGAGATTGAATGAAGTACATTGAAGTGGCTGCCGGTTCTGCCAGCCCCCTGAGCCTGTGCCTGGTGGCGTTGGCATTCCTGGCTGCGATGCCCTTATGGCTGTTCGCGGCGGAAGGCGAGGCCGCCAAGGGGCCGGATCCGCTGCATCTGGAGTTCACCGAACTGGCGCCCGGAGTTTGGCTGGGCAACCGCCCGGACAGCACGCGCCTGCCGGTCACTCCGAACAGCACCTTCGTCATCAGTGATGCTGGCGTGGTGGTGTTTGACGGCGGAAACCTGCCGCTGGTGGCCGACCGGGTGATTGCGAAAATCCGCGAGGTCACTGCAATGCCGGTAACCCACGTGATTGCCAGCCACTGGCACATGGACCATGTGCTGGGCCTGGCGCGCTACCGCGAAGCGTGGCCCGAGGCCCAACTGGTGTCTCATCCGTACACTCGCCAGCTGATGGCCCGCTACCTGGCAAAGAACGAGCAGAACATGCGCAACACCGTGCCCGACAACGCGCCGGGCATACAATCCATGCTGGACGCGCCGCCACCAGCGGATGGCCGGGGGCTTGACGCCGCAACGATCGCCTGGCTGCGGGATTTCGTGGCGAATGCGGAGTTGCTGGACCAGCAGTACCAGAATTTCGTCGTCACTTATCCCAACCTGACGGTGGACAAGCAACTGACGATCCACTCGGGCGGCCGCGAAATCATCATCCTGCATCCCGGAACCGGCAACACACCGGGTGACCTGGTGCTTTGGCTGCCGGTGGAGAAAATCCTCGCCAGCGGCGATGTCGTGGTCTGGCCCACGCCTTATGGACATGGCGGCCACCCGGCTGAGTGGGCGCAAACCCTGCAGCGTATCAATGCCATGGACTGGAAAATCCTGGTGCCGGGACATGGTGACGTGTTGCACGACCGTGCCTATCCGGAACTGATTGCCACCACCCTGAACAGTATTGCGGAGCAGATGAGCGGCCTGGTTGCCGAAGGTTTAGACGAGGAAGACGCAACCGGCCGGCTTGACCTGCAAGCCTTTGAAACACAGTTCACCCGTGGTGATCCCTTCCTCAGGGCACGTTTGAGCGAGTGGTTCACCCACCCCATAGCCACCGCCGCCTGGCGTATCGCCCGCGGCCAGGATCCGGAAATCGTTGAGCCGAAGTAAATCAGACTTGTGACAGCACGGCTATCGCCGCCTTGCCCAGCAACTGGTCAAACGTCGCCAGAGGCGCACGCAGTTCCACCGCAAGCTGCAGGTAAGCGGCATCGCAGGCGGTGATCTTCATGCGTTTGGCCAGTTCGAATTGCGCCGCCGTATCCACCGCGCAACGGGTGAGGCGCAGGTCAGCGAGGTCTCGCAGGGCCCGCGCGGCCTCTCTTGAAAGGCCTGACCGGGCCTTTTTCAATGCCACACTGGCCATTTCATGATCCAGCAGGTTGGGGGCGAACAATTCCTTGCCGGCCATGGCGAACAACGCCGCCTCCCTTTCGGGTTCATCAAACAGCACCGTGGCCAGCACGCTGCAATCCACCACCAGGGGTGGATAACGGACGTAATTCCCGGCGGGTTCGGCGACGGAGAGTGCGCTACCTTCCCTATCGGGCATCGCGTTCCTTACGGATCAGTGCGGTTGATAGCGGCGATTTCCTGGCAGACCGTTGGGGATTGTTGCGGTGTTCCGCAGCAATCTGTTCGATGGATTTATGACCTTGCCGCGTGCCTTGGGATGCACGGGCGTGTGTACCGAACGGTGTTTCCGCGGCTCCCGGCGCACCGGCTACAAATTTGGTCACCAGCGCCAGCAACTCGCCCTGCAATGAGCGATGGTTGGCAGCCGCTCGTTCGCGCAGGCCAGCCACCACTTCCATCGGTACGTTCTTGATTGAAAGGTTAGGCATGTACTTCAGTCCGGTTCCATTATGGCTCCATAATGGAGCCAGCCCGAAGTCCTGTCAATGCAGGAGGCCATGCGGCAGGCCTTCCCTTGAAACTGTGCAGTATTACTTGGCCAGTTCGTACAGGTACTTCACCCAGGACATCACCGCCCCATCCCAGCCTGCTACATTCGGGTTGGTGGATTCGATGATGAAGTATTCATCCGGCGCATGGGCGCCGCTGCCATGGCCGAGGCCAAAATGGCCGGAAGGCAGGCTCAGCGGCGGGTTGGTGAAAATGTAGCCGGGGTAGGAGCCGGCGCTGCGGGGCCACAACACAGGCTCCAGGCCTTCCGCTTCCAGCGTGGCCAGTTGCGCCTTGATCAGCGGCGCGGTGGCCGGTGTGCTGGTCGGGTCATAACCGCCGCTCATGATCACTTCGATATCGCCAAAGCCGCGTTTTTCCAGGTGGGCCTTCAATGCGGCCAGCGCATCAGCGGCTTTCATGTCGGGCACCAGCCGCAGGTCCAGCTTGGCTTCGGCGCGGTGCGGCAGCACGGTCTTGCCGCCGGGGCCGGTATAGCCCGCCACCAGGCCTTCGATGTTCACGGTAGGTTGCGATACCAGCCGCTCCAGCGCCTGCTGGAAGGGCAGGTCATCGATCCAGTGCTCGGTGCTGAGCCGCTCTTTCATGGTGGCTTCATCGCTGCTTTCGGCAACGGCCGCCATCATGGCCTTTTCTTCCGCGGTCATCGGCCGGGGCTGCGGGTAGCCATCGATGGTGATGGTATTACCGTCTTCCGAAACCAGGGTGTTGAGCGCCTTGACCAGCCGCCAGGTGGGGCTGTCGATCATGGCCTTGAGTGACGAGTGCACATCCTTGCCCGGGCCACGGCCCCAGTTTTCGCCGCTGGCGATCAGCTGGACTTCGATCACGCCCTTGGCGCCAAGGCGAACGGATACCGAACCGTCAGGGTCTTGCATGGCGCTGGGCATGACCACGCCCATGGTATCGGCCAGCGCAGCCTGGACTTCCGGTGCATAGACCACCTGTCCGAAATTGGGTGAACCGATTTCTTCCTCACCTTCGGCCACCAGCACCAGGTTGACGGGCGGCTTTTTGCCGGCCGCATGAATGGCATGCAGGGAAGCCAGGAAGGCGGCCTGCGGGCCTTTCTGGTTGACCGCGCCGCGGCCCATCACGGCTTTGCCCAACCCCGGTTTGTCGACGATGTTGGCAGCCAGTGGCGGCGATGACCATTCGCTGGGGTCCGACTGCTTCACGTCATACATGAAGTACACACCCAGCGTTTTCTCCGCTCCGGCATCCAGTTTGCCAAACACGCCGGGCTTGCCGTCGGTGGGCATGATTTTCACCGTCTGGAAACCCGCATCGCGCAGCATTTTCGCCATCAATTCGGGGCCTTCGGGAAAGCCGACGTCCTCGGCAGCGATGGAGGGCAGGCGGATCCACTCCTGCAGCCGGGTGACGCCCTCATCATGCTGGGCTTTCACCTGGGCTTCGATGTCGCTGAAGTCGGTGGCGGTCCAGCCGGCTTGGCTGCCGAGCAGCCCGGTGATGGCGGCGACAAGAAGATTGCGAAGGATGGTTCTGCGTTTCATCGGAACTCCTGGATTCTGTGTGGAAAGGGTCAATGCAAAATCGATGAAGGCTGCCTGTCACTGCCAGCCCATGCGGCAGGCAGTCGCCCCGGCAACTCAGGATTTCTCCAGCCGCTCGATGCGGGCCTGCAACTGCTCAAGCTTTTCACGGCTGCGGCGCAGCACGGCGGCCTGCGCATCGAATTCCTCGCGGGTGACCAGGTTCATTTTTTCAAAGGTGCGCGCCAAAACCAGCCGGAACTGCTCCTCCGCCTCGCTTTTCAGGCGCTCGGCGCCCGGTGGCAGGGCCGCGCTGAGCTTGCGGCTGAGGTCGTCAATCAGGCGTAAATCAATCATGCCACCACCTTTTTCATTACTTTTGCTGTGCCTTTTGGGTCATGTACCTGTCTTGCGGCTACATTATGCTCACATTAAAGTTCGCTGATCCAGCCGCAGACTTGCCGAGGAAACCATCAAAATGAAACTGATAGTTG
>CBFGWJ010000254.1:0-4180 GCA_965652335.1 uncultured Gammaproteobacteria bacterium
GTGGCGGCCGGTGTGGATGCCGGGTTGGCGGGTTTTCCTGACATGCACGATATCGGTGACGCACTGCAGGCGTCCGGCTTCCGTGAACCGGTGATGGCTGCCGAGCAGATTACCCTGACGTATCCCAGCCTCGAGGCTTTGTTCCGTGAGCTGGATGCGGTGGGAGCGGCCAGTTACTTCAAACATTTCGAAATCCTTCGTGAAAACAGCGCGAACGTGATTGCCCATTATCCGGGGGTCCAGCCTGCCGGCCGCTGGCCGCTCAGCTGGGAAATCGCCTACGGTGCGGCATTCGGGCCGGAGGAAGGCCAGCCGGTGCGCAGCGGGGGCGTGGAGACCGCAACTTTTTCCGTAGAGGCTTTACGGGGCTCCCGCCGCAGTTAGGGCCTGTTTACACTACTTGAATGTGCGCTGTTGTGACTGAAACCGTACCCATCAAGGCCCTGGCCCTGTAACAGCCATATCAATACCGCCTGGGTGCGCCTGGCGTACCCGGGCCGTTACTTCACTTTTTTCAACAGGGTGTGATTTAGTCTTTGCCAAACTGCCGAAGCTGTACTATTATCGGAACCAGACACAGAAGGGGTTGTCACAATTCCATAACTTTTAAATCGATGAATTGAATTACGATCAGTTCGAGAATGTCGTTCCCCCTTACGGCGTTCTCGTTCCGAGACCGGTGTTCCCCTTGCATCGGGTCTCACGAAAGGGCCGGCTCACCCCTTGCCGGCCCTTTCTCTTTTCTGGCCCCGAAAATTTCTGAAACATTCCGTTGACCCAAACGACTCAGGACAGGTGCGGACACGCCAGGTAGTCGTGCGTTTGCATTTCGGTGAGGCGGCTGCGGGTGCGCTCGAACTCGAACGCCAGGCGCTGGCCCCGGTACAGGTCATCCACGGCGGTTTCAGCGGAAATCAGCACTTTTACACCACGGTCGTAAAATTCGTCGATCATGGTGATAAAGCGCCGCGCCATGTCGCTATCCTGCTCCGACATCTGTTTTACGCCCGAGATCAGGACGGTATTGAAGGCACGGGCAATTTCAATGTAGTCGATGCTGCCGCGAGGTTGCTCACACAGTTCAGCGAACTCGAACCAGGCAATGCCATCGCCGCGTCGTATCGCCCGCATCGGGCGATCGTTGATTTGCATTTCGGTGCTCATTTCCACCCCGGCCACCATGCGCGTGAAGCTGGATGCCAGGCTGGATTCCGCCTGGCTGTCCAGTGGCCAATGGTAGATTTCCGACTGTTCCAGGATGCGCAGGCGGAAATCCAGATCGCCGCCCAGTTTGATCACCCGAGTGTGCTTTTCCAGCATGTCGATGGCGGGCAGGAACTTGGCCCGCTGCAGGCCATCACGGTACAGGTCCCGGGGTGCGATGTTGGAAGTGGTAACCAGCGTGAGGCCGTTCTGGAACAGTGCTTTCAGCAGGCCCGCCAGCAACATGGCATCGGCGATATCGCTGACGAAAAATTCGTCCAGGCATAACACCCGGCAGTCCTGCGCCCACTGGCGGGCGATTGCGACCAGTGGGTCGCGCTCATTGGGCCGTTGCTTCAGCGCATGGTGAATGCGCTGCATGAACCGGTGAAAATGGATCCGCTGCTTCTGCTCGAATGACAGGCTGTCATAAAACAGGTCCATCAGCCAGGTTTTGCCGCGGCCGACACCGCCCCAGACGTACAGTCCCTTGATACCCCGGGGTTGCCGCCCCAGCCATTGGCCGAACAGACTCCTGTTCAGGTTTTGCAGCAAAGAGCTGTTCGGTGGGTTCTGGAGATCGCACCACAAATGTTCAAAGGCCAGGACAACCTGATATTGGTCGGTGTCGGGAAGAATTTCCCCGGCATCCAGCAGACGCTCATAACGGGCCAGGGGTGACTGGGACATGGAAACGCCGGGATCAGTCCGGGGCTTTTACTCGGATGGGGTCAGGCAACTGGTTGCGTACACCGTTTTTGAGCAGCCCGCGCAAATCCATCAGCCGGCGGTGGAAAAAGTGCCCGGCCTGGTGCATCACCACCAGATCAGGTGGTGGATCAATCCTGTCTGCGAACAGCTGCACCGCATCCACTGAAACCACATCGTCTTCATCACCCTGGACGATCAGCCAGGGGCAATCGGGACGCGGCAGGCTGGGGAATTCGTAGCGATCGACCGGTGGCGCGACGGAAATCAGCTGGCCCAGCTGCAGGTTCAGTGCAGCCCGGGTGGAAACATACGCTCCGAACGAAAACCCACCCAGCCACAGCTCATCATTGGGCCGCGTGCGTCTTACCCATTCCACCACCGCAAACAGGTCATCGGTTTCGCCGTAACCGTCGTCAAAACTGCCCTCGCTGGCGCCCACCCCGCGAAAATTGAAGCGAACCGTATGCAGCCCCAGCTCACGCATGGCGCGTTCGAGTATGGTCACGACCTTGTTGTGCATCGTGCCGCCATGTTGCGGATGCGGATGGCACAGCACGATGGTGGCGGGGCGTTCCTCGCCGGCGTCCGGTACATCCACCGCGCATTCCAGCATGCCCGCCGGCCCCGGCAGCAGGAACTCGGTGCGCTCCGCCGGAAAGCTGGCGGGCGCCGGGCCGGATGCAGAATTTGATTGGCTGGTTGTCATTACCGACCTGTAAGTTTCGGAATGCCGCATGATACCGCAGCGGCCGGCGCGCATACCACCGCCCGACTGCTGCGCCAGGCGCAAATTCTGCCCAGCCCCGGCCGGCCGAATCTGCTATCGTGCACGCCATGAATTTCCTGGCTCATCTCTGGCTCGCCGACGGCGATGATGGTTTGCGGCTCGGCGCCATGCTTGGAGACTTCATACGCGGCAACCTGGAGGACAGCGGATTGCCGCAGAATGTGCAACGAGGCATTCAGTTGCACCGGTTCATCGACCAGTTCATGGATGGCCTGCCGGAACTGGCAGCGCTGCGCCAACGGTTTGACCCGCCATTCCGCCGATATGCCGGCATCATCATCGATGTGGCGTTTGACCACCAGCTGGCACTGCGCTGGAGTGAGTATTCCGAAATTTCGCTGCCCGAGTTCGATGCCGAAGTGCGGCACCTGCTGGCCCGGTATGAGACTTTGCTGCCGGAAGAGCTGAAAGGTTTCATGCGTTACGCTGACAGGCGCGGCCTGTTTGCCGCCTACCGGGAAAAAGACGAGATTCTTTATAGTCTTGCGGGCCTGGGCAGGCGCTTGTCGCGTTCCAATCCGCTGCACCGGGTGGACGAAATCTGGGAAGACTTCGAAGCGGAATTTGCCAGTGGTTTTGAGCGGGTGTTCCCGCAGGTTCAGGCCGCTGTCAGCGACTGGATCGCCAACAGCAAAAACAAAGACAGCAAGGTGGCTTGAGCGAGGCCGGGGGATCTACACGGCCCCGGCCCAAAAACGCGGATTCATTCAAACGGCTTTGCCGGACACCATTACTGCAACATGAAGTCAATGGCCGCCTGGATCTGCTCGTCTGTGAGATCAGGTCGTCCGCCCCGCGGCGGCATGACATTCAGGCCGTTGATGACACTGCCTTTCAGGCCATCCAGGCCCTTGTCCGCCAGGCGCTGTGCGAGCAAATCGGAGCCGGGCTGGGGCGCGCCTGCTACCCCGGCTGCGTGGCAAGCCGCGCATACGCTGGAGTAAACCTGCGAACCATCGACCGGGCCGCTCTCTGCTGGGGCCGCGGCGGCCTGTGCTTCTGCCTGTGCAGCGGCCAGGGCCGCTTGTCCGTCCGCACCTTCGCGTACCCCGGTTACGGGGGCGATGCGCTCCTCCGCAAGCCGCTGCTGGCTGGGATTGGCATTGGGATTGGGTTCGCCACGCAGGCTGAGTGCCAGGACTATGATGACGCCGGTGAAGATCATCAACCCGACGATGATCCCGCTGAACTTGCGGAGAAACGCGCTATCTTCTTTCTGATTCATTTAAAACCTCTGGAAAAACCTGTGCCAACTGCCTTGTAAAGCGTACCCGGACAGCCTGTCGCTGGAAAACCGGCGGCTAGTATAGCCGCTGGCCGTTGGCATCGGAAGCCGTTGCAGGGTTACTTTTGCCTTGAAAATCGCTAAACTACGCGGCCTCATCAACCAGTCAAATGCGCCCGTAGCTCAGCTGGATAGAGTACTGCCCTCCGAAGGCAGGGGTCGTGAGTTCGAATCTCGCCGGGCGCGCCATAAAC
>CBFGWJ010000255.1:0-4168 GCA_965652335.1 uncultured Gammaproteobacteria bacterium
CAGCAATCCCAGAATGGCCGCCTTGACCTCGAGTTGCTGTTTGTCGGCCGGGTCGGGTTCCCATGCCTGGGCCTGCGTGATGAACCCTGCCAGCCATAAACAGCTGATCATGAAAAAGGCCTTCTTCATTGTTATCTCCTGGTGTGTGGTGGTTCGCTTCTGAGACAAACGGGCAGAATCTTGGTTCCTGGACGCCCCGCGTTCCGGCTTCATGCCCCAAAGCCCCATGTCCTGAGGCGGAGACCATCATGCCACAGCCGGGCTGCACTGCAGCATGGGGGACAGTGCCTGCCCGGAACTCGCAAGCCGGCCGCCAGCCCGGTAACATTCACATCATGAAAGCTGGCAGCCCCGGCTATTTGAAATTCAGCACATGGCCCGAAAAGTCATCATTACCTGCGCGGTAACCGGTTCGATCCACACTCCGACGATGAGTCCGCACCTGCCGGTTACACCGGAGGAAATTGCAACAGCCTCGATCGAGGCCGCGCATGCCGGCGCGGCCATCATCCACCTGCACGCGCGGCAGCCCGACAGCGGCGCTCCAAGCGCGGACCCCGAGCATTTCATGGGCTTTCTGCCGCGCATCCGGGCTGAATGCGATGCGGTGGTGAATATTTCCACCGGCGGCAGTTCATTGATGAGCCTGGATGAACGCCTGGCGCCCGCGCGACGCGCTGAGCCGGAAATGTGCAGCCTCAACATGGGCACCATGAATTTCGGTATTTTCCCGCTGGCGGACCGGTTCTCCGGCTGGAAGCATGAATGGGAACCCAAACTGCTGGACGCGACGCGCCGTGTTCCGTTCCGCAATACCTTTGAGGACATCGAGATGATTCTCGATGATCTTGGCAACCGTCGTGGCGCCAGGTTTGAGTTTGAATGTTATGACATCGGCCAGATTGAAACCCTTGCCTGGTTCCTGAAGCAGGGCCGGGTGAAGGCACCGCTGTATGTGCAGTTCGTGATGGGTGTGCTGGGAGGCATGGGCGCCAGCCCGGAAAGCCTGGTGGCCATGAAAGCCGCCGCCGACAGGCTGCTGGGCGACGCGTATGAATTCTCGGTGCTGGCCGCGGGTGGCATGCAGATGCGGCTGGCTGCGATGGGCGCAGTCATGGGCGGCAATGTACGGGTCGGCCTTGAAGACAGCCTGACCATAGCCGCGGGCAAGCTGGCCGGCAGCAACGCCGAGCAGGTCAGCAAGATGCGTCGGATCCTTGAAGAGCTGGGATATGAGCCCGCAACTCCCGATGAGGCACGCCAGCGCCTGCAGTTGAAAGGAGCATCCAAACAGAAATTCTGAAGCCGGGCCCGGGCGCCGGATTCAGTTCCAACCGGCATGAATTGCCGGGTTGGGCCGGACGCCTCAGCACAAAATTCAGTTGCGCTTTTTTTAAAATCTACTAGAGTAGCGATGAAGGGGTGCAATCATTCAAGGGGATTCTTCGGCAGGCTTCCGCCGACCTCTCCTTTGAATCTGCACTGCAGGGAAGATCAATTCACCAAAAGGGAGATGCGTCATGAATGTCTTGAAGCTCGTTTTCATCAGTACTTTGCTGCTGGGTTCCGGTAATTTGTTAGCTGCCAAAGCCCCCAAGGTTCTGGTATGCCATGTCAGCGGCAACGGAAATGTCAACCTGATCCTCGTTTCAGCCAACTCCAATCACCTGGGAAATTCAAAGCACTACTTTGAAGGGCTCACCGACTACGAACCTGCAACCATTGGCGCCAGCGGTGAAGGCACCGAGGACATCGATGGCGATGGCATAGACGAAGGCTGCGAGCCGCCTGAGGGTGTTGCCTGCCCGTGCTGGGAGAAAAGCGACCTGTTGGCGGTGACGGAAGATGACTATGCGCCGGAATTCAGTTGTGAAAACGGTTCATTCCTGCCCCTGGTGGCAACCATTGAAACCTATGACAGCGAACCGGACGTTGAACAAAGTTTTGCCGCGGCATTGTTTGCACCGGGTGAGGGGTTTTGCCAGACCAGTGAAGGCCAGGGTGCCGTAGCAGAAGGGCTTGCGGCAACCGATGAAGAAGCAGCCAGCTGCATCAGCCAGATTGTTGATCGTTGCAATGAGATCAACCACCCGATACCGACCGAGTAACGGGAGCCAACGCTTGAAGAAAGGCCGCCCGTGAGGCGGCCTTTTTTTTGAAGGCCGATTCTCGATCAGGTGGTCCTGCGGGATTGGATTGCCGTCACCTGTGTGGCTATCCGGCAGAAGCTGTGCAAAGCCTGTTAAGCTGTGTCCAGTCAACCGACCCATGGAATCAGCATGAAAACTGGAATGCGCTGGCTGCTCCTGCTGGCCGTGGCGTGGATTTCATCTGCGCAGGCCGCGCGTGAACCGGTACTGCGTCAAATTGAAGTGCCGCATGACTACTACTTCCGCGAGATGTACCTGCCACAACTGACTACCGGACCCTCTTCGCTGGCCTGGGCGCCGGATGGCCAGTCACTGGTGTACTCCATGGCAGGCAGCCTGTGGCGGCAGGGCCTCGGCAGTTCGCAGGCCGAACAGCTGACCCAGGGTCCCGGTTACGATTACTCGCCCGACTGGTCCAGCACCGGAAAGATCGTGTTTTCCCGTTACCATGCGGATGCGCTTGAATTGCATGTGCTGGATGTGGCCAACGGCAGGATCCGCCGCCTGACCCACAACCAGGCGGCCAACCTCGATGCGCGCTGGTCACCCGATGGCCGCAGGCTCGCCTGGATATCCACCGCCGCCACGGGCCGCTTCAAGTTGTTTACCGGCAGCCTGGAAGGTCCTAGTGGCAAGGAATCCCTGGAAGGTGCCATGCTGCTGCCCGACCGGCGCAGCAAGCGGGAACGCTACTATTACAGCGAATTCGACCATGAACTCAGCCCGAGCTGGTCTCCCGATGGCGAAGAGCTGGTTTACATCAGCAACCCCGAAGTGATTTACGGCACGGGCGGAATCTGGCGGCGCAGTGCGGACGGACAGGGTGAGGCGGTGCTGGTGCGCGATGAGGAAACCAGCTGGCGTGCGCGTCCGGACTGGTCGCCCGATGGCAGGCGCGTGGCATATTCCTCCTACCTCGGCCGACAGTGGCACCAGCTGTGGGTGACGACGGCCTCAGGGCGGGGCGACCCTCTGCCCCTGAGCTACGGTGAGTTTGATGTCACGGCAATCCGCTGGTCGCCCGATGGCAGCAAGCTCGCTTACGTTTCCAATGAAGGGCATAACACGGCGATCTGGATCCAGGATGTCATCAGCGGCAGGAAGCAGCGGCTGGATATCGATACGCGCATTTACCAGCGGCCGCAGGGCCAGCTGGTTCTGCAGGTCGTGGATGAATCCGGCCAGCCAGTGCCGGCACGGGTGGCAGTGACCGGCAGCGATGGGCGCCACTATGCGCCGGAGTATGCACGTATGCACGGCGACGATGGGTTCGATCGGGCTCAGCTCAGCGAAGAGGTGCATTACTTCCACGTGGCGGACCAGCCGGTGCTGCTGACGCTGCCCGAAGGAAATACGCAGATCAAGGTCTGGCGAGGGCTGGAACATGCCATCAGCAGCCACAGCGTCAGGCTGAAAAAAGAAGACACCACTTACCGGAATATCATTGTCCGTTCGCTGGACCTGCCGGATGGCTGGTCAGATTGGCACAGCGGCGACCTGCACGTGCACATGAACTATGGTGGCACCTATCGCAACCATCCGGCCGACCTGGTGGCCCAGGCCGAGGCGGAAGACCTGGACCTGGTTTACAACCTGATCGTCAACAAGGAACAACGCATTCCCGATATCGGCTATTTCTCCACCGAACCGGACGCAGCTTCCAGCCAGGACAGCCTGCTGCTCCACGGGCAGGAGTTCCACACCAGCTACTGGGGCCATATGGGCCTGCTGAACCTGCAGGAACACTACCTGTTGCCGGATTTCGTAGCTTACCCCGACACCGCCGCAGCCAGCCTGTGGCCGGACAACCCCAAGGTGGCGGAACTGGCCCGGGCCCAGGGCGCGTTGGTGGGCTATGTGCACCCGTTCTACAACCCGCCGGACCCGGCCCATGATGCGAAAATCACTCATTCCCTGCCGGTAAATGCCGCGCTGGGTTTGCTGGATTACCTCGAGGTGCTGGGTTTCAGCTGGCACCGCGAAACGGCTTCGGTGTGGTATCGCCTGCTGAATTGCGG
>CBFGWJ010000256.1:0-4166 GCA_965652335.1 uncultured Gammaproteobacteria bacterium
CCGCTTCGGGCCGTATATCCGCTATGGCAGCAAGTTTGTGTCGCTGAAGGAAATCGACCCGCACGAGGTGACGCTGGAGCAGGCTCTGGAACTGATCGCCGCCAAGAAACAGGCCGACCTCGACCGCATCCTGCGTACCTGGGAAGGTTCGGACATACAGGTTCTCAAAGGCCGCTGGGGGCCGTTCATCACCGACGGCAGGAAGAACGCGCGCATTCCCAAGGATCGCGAAGTGGAAAGCCTGAGCCTGGCCGAGTGCGAAGAATGGCTGGCGGCTGCGCCGGACAAGAAGTCGAAGCGTGGCGGCAAGAAGGCCGCGGCCAAGGCTGAGCCGGAGAAGAAGGTCGCGAAGAAAAAGGCTGCCAAAAAGAAGGCCAGGAAGAAGGCCAAAAAAAAGACCGGGAAAAAGGTAACAAAGAAAGCCGGCAAGAAAGCGGCAGCCAAAGCCGCCGGCAGTGATACGGCGGCCACCGAATCACCTGCCGAGTAGGCCAGCGACCCATTCGAAGCCGAATCCGGCGCCCGATGAAACAAGCAGGCAGGAATCGCACACGCCATGTCTTCCGTAATCACTCTGGATACCCATGAAGCGGCGCAGCGGATGCGCGCCGGCGAGGTCATCGCCTACCCCACCGAAGCCGTATATGGCCTCGGCTGTGACCCGCGCAACGAACGGGCGGTGCGCCACCTGCTGGCGCTGAAGCATCGCTCGCCCGATGCCGGGCTGATCCTGATTGCCGACCGCTTCGAATATTTCACTCCGTTTATCGGCGAGGTCCAACCGGACCAGCTGCAACGGGCCATGGCTACCTGGCCCGGCCCGGTAACCTGGCTGTTCCCACGCGCCCCATCCGTTCCGGACTGGCTGGCAGGCAAGCACCCGGCGATTGCATTGAGGCTTACCGCGCATGAGGTCTGCCGGCAGTTATGCGTCGAATTCGGCGGCGCCATTGTTTCCACCAGTGCCAATCCCACCACGCAGCCGGCGCCCAAGTCCGCAGCGAAGGTTGCGGAATATTTTCCGCAAGGCCTGGCTGGAATCGTGCAAGGGGAACTGGGAGGCCGCGAATTGCCCAGTGAGATTCGCGACCTGCTGACCGGAAATACCCTCAGGACAGGCTGATGAGCGGACAGGAAAACGTCGATATTGCAGAGGTCAGCTCGTACCTGCTCGAAGTGCAGGATACGATCTGCGCAGCGCTGGAAACCGAAGATGGGCAAGCGAAGTTCCAGCACGACCGCTGGGACCGGGGTAATGCGCCACAGGGCGAGCTGGCGCTCATGGGTGGTGGAGAAAGCCGGGTGCTGCGCGATGGCGCAGTGTTTGAACAGGCCGGTGTGAATTTCTCGCACGTGCGCGGTGAGCGGCTGCCGCCTTCGGCTTCAGCCCATCGCCCTGAACTGGCTGGACGGCGGTTTGAGGCCCTGGGTGTGTCACTGGTGATCCACCCGCGCAATCCACATGTACCCACCAGCCATGCCAATTTCCGGTTTTTCCTGGCGGAAAAAGACGGCGAAACGCCGGTGTGGTGGTTCGGCGGTGGCTATGACCTCACGCCGTTTTATCCAGTGCTCGACGATGTGCTGCACTGGCACCGCACCGCGCAGCAGGCCTGCGCACCATTTGGCGAAGACGTCTATCCGCGCTACAAGCAATGGTGCGACGAGTACTTTTATCTCAAACATCGCGCTGAAACCCGCGGCGTGGGCGGCCTGTTTTTTGACGACCTGAACGACTGGGGATTTGAGCGCAGCTTTGAGTTCCTGCGGGCTGTTGGCGATTCCTATGTGCCCGCTTATTTGCCCATCGTGCAGGGGCGCAAATCGACCGAAGCCAGCGAAGCACAACGGCAATTCCAGTTGTATCGCCGCGGGCGCTATGTCGAGTTCAACCTCGTGTATGACCGCGGCACGCTGTTCGGCCTGCAATCCGGCGGCCGCACCGAATCCATCCTGATGTCCATGCCGCCACTGGTACGTTGGGAATACGGTTTTGAGCCGGCCCCCGGCAGCCTCGAAGCGGACCTGTATGAAAACTACCTGAAGCCGCGCGACTGGCTCGGCCTGCAAAACTCCAGCCCAAAATGAATTCATCCATCCTGGCCCGCGTGGCCACAGCACTGCCCGGCAGGGCAGCCAGCAGCTTGTTGTTCGGGCCGAGGGCCGGGCTGTGCGCCCTTGCTGTTGTCCTGTCAGGCACGGCCCTGGCGAATGATCGCTCGTCGGATTCGAACCATGATCCGGCAGCTGTACTGCAACCGGTTTCGGTAACCGCCGCTCGAGTGGCCAATTTCGAGCCTGCCAGCAGCTATGCTGCCATGGCCACCGCGTTGCGCTACGACCCGCAAATCGACCTGCAGTCGCGCGGTATGCCGGAAGGGCAAGCCGATGTCACCGTCCGTGGTGGTGTGTTTGAAAACACCGGCTTTCGCATCGGCGCGGTGAGCATCTTCGATCCGCAGACCGGGCATTATTCGGTGGACCTGCCGGTTGCGCCCGAGCTGTTGTCCAGCGCACAGGTGCTTACCGATGTGGACAACAGCCTGGCTTCGTTCAATGCCGCCGTGGCAACGGTGAACTACCAGCTGGCGAACCTGCAGCCTGGTGGCCGGGGGCAGGCCGGTTTTGGCAATGACGGCCTGCTGCATGGCAGCGTGGTGACGGCATTCAGTCTGGGTGCAGCGGACAGTCCGTCAGCCGCAACTTCAACGCTGGGATTTGCCGCTGCCGCTTCCAGCAGCGATGGCACCGTCAGGTTTGGTGATCACGAATTCAAGCGCTTTTCGGTGCAATACGAGCATCTGCAGCCGGGCGCCGCCACTCGGGTACTGCTGGGCTACCAGGACAAGTTCTTTGGCTGGCCCGGTGCTTACACCGGCTTTGCATCATTGCCCGAAACGGACCACACCAAGCTGGGCCTGCTGCTGGCTGACCACCGGCGCGACCTGAAAAGCGGCTGGTGGCAGCTCACCGCCGCCTACCGCTGGCTGCAGGACGATTACGATTTCGACCGCCGCACGCCGGACCTCGGCGGGCCAGGCTCATTCGAGCACAAAACCCGCAACATCATGATCGGCCTGGCCGGCGAGCAGCGCGGCGATACTCTGGATTGGCATTACAGCGCGCAGCTTTCCTCCGACCACCTGGTGGATTCCACCGACCTGACCGGCGGCGATTTCACCACGCGCAACTACCTGAACGTGACCCTGGTTCCGCAGAAGACCTGGAAGCTCGACAACGCCGCCGAAGTCATACTGCGCGGCGGCCTGCGCGCTGACTTTTCCAACCGCGATGAGGATGCCTGGTCGCCGGTAGCCGGCATCCGCTGGCAGCAGGACACCGCCAGCCACTCGCGCTGGCTGGCGCTGGAGTACACCGAACAGACCCAGCTGCCGGGCTATACCGCGCTGAAATCGCCGACCCGTGGCCTGTTTGGCGGCAACCCCAACCTGGAACGTGAATACGCCGATACGCTCACACTCAGCGCCGGTATGGAAACCTCACAGGCCTGGGGCAAAGTCGCCGTGTTCCAGCGCCGCGATGACGACCTGGTGGACTGGACTTACAACCGCAGCGCGCCTTCCGTGCGCCAGGCCAATCCGGTGGATATCGACGTTACCGGTGTGGAACTGATCGGTGGCTGGCAATCGCGTCAACTGGAACTGGTGGCTGCGGTTACCTTGCTGGACAAGGATGAGGATTACGGCTCGGCGCTGGTGGACGCCAGCTACTACGCCCTCAACTACGCGCGCCAGCGCTACACCCTGGCGCTGGTTTACCGGCCGTTGGAAACGCTGGAGTTGCGGCTGGACAGCGAGTACCGCAGGCAACAGGAGAACTCACTGCGCTCGGGTCCTGATGAGGCTTATCTTGGCGCTGTGTCAATCAATTGGCAGCTTCCGGTTGAGCGGGATCTGGGCTTGAGCCTGGTGGTCGACAACCTCACCGACGAGGATTTCCAGGAGTTCCCCGGCACTCCCGCCATCGGCCGGCAATACAGCCTGAACGCTGCCCTGAGCTGGTAAGGCTGTTGGTCAGGCCGTCGGGCGATAGGCTTCGGGAATGGGATTGCTTTCCGAAGCGTTGTCCCAGAAACAGTTCACCACCCACCAGCGGCCGTCCTTGTACAGCAGCTGGAAGCTGTTGATGCCGGTCATGAAAGCCGG
>CBFGWJ010000257.1:0-4159 GCA_965652335.1 uncultured Gammaproteobacteria bacterium
TGCTGCGCATGCGTTTCGGCATCGACATGAACACCGACCACACCCTGGAAGAAGTGGGCAAGCAGTTCGACGTCACGCGCGAACGCATCCGCCAGATCGAGGCCAAGGCCCTGCGCAAGCTGCGCCACCCGACCCGCTCGGAGCAGCTGCGGAGCTTCCTCGACCTGGATTGATTTTGTAGGAGCGCCCGTTGGGCGCGAAAGTCAGAAGTATTCAAGTAACAGGCCCGCAACGCGGGCCTTTTGCGTTTAATATGCCGGTGGTCTCAGGTACAATTTCGCCCCTCGTGGGCCCTTAGCTCAGTTGGTTAGAGCAGTCGACTCATAATCGATTGGTCGCAGGTTCAAGTCCTGCAGGGCCCACCATTTATCTAATTCCCGAGGTTGTCCACGAAGTAGTCCCAAAGCCGCCGGCGGAAATACGCCGCGTCCGCGCCGGGGCTGTGGTTGGCATTGGGCAGGATCAGCAGGTCGAAGTCCTTGTCGGCATCGATCAGGGCCTGCACTACCGCCATGGTGTTGCTCGGGTGCACATTGTCGTCCAGCGCGCCGTGAACCAGGAACAGTTTGCCCTTCAGGTTTTTCGCCAGGTGCGCATTGGACCCGGCTTCGTAGACATCGTTATCAAACGGCCCCAGGTAGCTTTCACCCCACACGGGCAAATAGGTTCTCGGGTCATGGTTGCCCGCTCCGGAAACGGCAACCTTGAACACATCCGGATAGGTGAGGATGGCATGCGTCGAGGCGTAACCTCCGCCCGACCAGCCCCAGATTCCCACCCGCTCCGCATCGAAATAGGCGTGCCGCTTGGCCAGTTGCCGGATGGTGGCAACGTGGTCCTCCAGGAATCCGGCCTTGTCCAGCAGGTTCACTCCAGGTGGGAAGTTGAAGTCGCGGCTGCGGCCGGGTGTGCCGCGGCCATCCACGGTGAAGACGATGAAGCCCAGCTCCGCCAGGGCTTGCGATCCGCCCAGCACTGAGTAGATGGAGCTGAGGAAGCGGTGATCATCGTTCCACACCTGCGGACCGGGATAGATGGTATCGATCACCGGCCAGGACTTGGCCGGGTCAAAATCCGTCGGAAAATACAGCGTGCCATAAAGGCGGGTCACGCCATCGGCCACCGTTACTTCAAACGGCCGTGGCGGGGTCCACCCTTCCGCTTCCAATGCGGAGATGTCGGTGGTCTCGAGAACCTTCACCAGCTTGCCATCTCTATCGCGCAGTTCCGACTGTCCGGGCTGGGTGGTGCTGCTCCAGGAGTCAATGAAGTAGCGGCCGCTCGGTGAAAAACGTCCTTTGGGGAAACCCGCAAGATCAGCAATCGAGTTGATGTGGTTTGCCTGCTCAGGCGTCAACCGAATGAGGTTGGCTCCGCTGAAATCGACCCGGTAAAGGAAATGGAAATAAGGATTTCCTTCTGACTCAGGTTGGGAGCCGAAGAAATACAGCTGCTCCGCTTTCTCGTCGACACGGGCAATGGCGTTGGCGTTCCAGTCGCCGGAAGTGAGTTGCATCACTTTCCCGGCGGGGTCGCGGTAATAGAAATGGCCATAGCCTGACTCGTCGGAGTACCAGATCAAGCCGCCGTTCGCCAGGTCAGCCACCTGTGGCGGCATGGGCGTGGAGAAGCCCGGAGTCGAAGGCCGGCTGGTGGTCCGGTCGAACACAGCGCTCACTTTGCCGGTTTCAAGGTTCACGCGGTTCAGGCTATAGCCGCGCGCGTAAGCCTTGCGGTGGACGAATCCGAAACCTTGGCTGTCCGCATGCCACCAGGTTTCCCTTGACCCGGGTCCGGTCAGCGTCGCGTAGACCAGTTCGATGGGCGGATAATCGACATCGATCCGCTTGCCGTCCGCCACATCGAACACCACAAATGTCGCCATTGGCTTGCGCTCATCGCCGGCGTAAGCATAACGCATGGTCCAGGTGCGCGAGCGCAGGCTGCCGTCACGGGGGGTCTCTTCCACCAGGGACAGGGTGCGCACATTACGTTCGTCAATCCGTTGGGTGAGTATCCGCGTTGAATCCGGCGACCACTGCGCCTGCGGCGGGATTCCGCCCATCAGCCGATTCAGGGTAATGAAGGCAGTAGAAGATCCGGTCTGCAGCCCATAACCCAACCCGTCCTCGCCATCGGTGGTGAGCGCCCGGTCGACCTTGCCGTCGGCGGATTTCAGCCACAGGTTGTGGTCCTTGTGGTAAACGGCCCATTGGCCATCGGGTGATGCGGTATCCAGCGGTCCAAAAACCGGCGCTTTGGGTTCTGCCGCCTGGCAAGCCTGCGAGTCGCAGTGAAACTCGAGCCCCCTGGCTGCAAAATTGATGCTGCCATCATCATTGTAGGTGAAGGTATCAAATGGGAGCGTGCCGGCTCTGACGGGTTCTGCTGCGGCCGCCGCATCCTTTTTCGGGGCAGCCTCATCCTCGCCCGCTTGTTGCGCCCGGATTGCGGCTTCCCGGTTGATGGCCGCGGCAACCTGCTCATGGTCAAATGCCGGCCGGGTTTCTCCGGTTCGCGCGTTCACTCGCACAAATTCCTTTTTTGAGTCCGGCAGTTGGCGCAGGTACCAGAATTCGTCGTTCTTTCCGAACCAGTTTGGGGCAATCGAAGGGTTCAGGATGTACTTTGGCCGGTTCGCATCGGTGAACCGTTCGGCGCGGCGATAGGCTTCGCGCAACCCATCGGCAGGGTTTGCCACCGATTCCTGATCGATGTCTTCCGGTTCGGCCGGCGCCGCAGCGCATCCCGCCGCCAGTAACACCAGCAGCAGCCAGGTGGCGCCGGTGCGAACCGGCCCGCAATTCCATGGATTTGATTTACGATTCATGTCTACTTTTCTTCCATCACCTGTTCCGCCGCAGCAGCGCCACTGGCCGGATCGCTGGCCTGCGATGCCGCATGGGCCGCTGCCAGCGCGCGCCGCCCGGCGGGCAACCACACAGCCGCTCCCACTACGACGAACGTCAGCACGCCGGCCGCAACCAGCAGCAGTTCGATACGCATGACATCGGCCAGCGGGCCAAACACCACCATGCCAAACGGCATTGCCAATGCCATGACGATACCCACAAAGCCGAACACGCGGCCCTGGCGCTCGGGCTCCACCGTTTCCTGCAGCAGGGTCATGGACGGGGTGGAGAAAAACGGCACTGCCAGCCCGACGAAGAACATGAAGCCGAAGAAGATCCAGATGTTGGGTGAAAGCCCCATGCCGATGGACAGCACGCCAAAGGCCAGCGAGGCCGCGATGATCATGCCGATACGGCTGTGTTTGGCGAACACCGACGCAACCAGGATGCCACCCAGCATCATGCCGACGCTGAAGGTGATCTCCAGCACTGCCAGGTTGACCACATCCTGGGTCTGGCCCGCCGGAAAGCTGCGCACCAGCATCAGCGGAGTGAGGTTGGACGGAGCCACCGTGAGCACGAAAATGATGGCGAACAACACCAGCAGCCAGCGCACGAACGCGTGGTTGGCGATGTAACGCACGCCATCGACCAGGTCATCGAAGTAACCCGTGCCCGAGGTGCCCGCGCTGCGCAGCGTGGCCACCGGAATGAAGGCAAGGATGCCGATGCCGATGATGGCAGTGACGATATCAATGAAGAAAATCGGTATCAGCGAGGTTACCGATCCACCCGTGGCCGCCGAGGACCACGCAAACACAGCGCCGGCCGCGGCGGGCGCCAGCAGCGCCATGCCCGACTGGATGGTTCCGGTCACGCCATTCACGCGAATGAGGTGGCGGGTGGGAGTGATCTGCGGCAGCAGGGCGGCCACGGCTGGCGTCTGGATGCCGGCGCCCGCGGAACGGGCCGCCATCGTTGCAAATATCAGCCACACGCCGTCATAGCCGTTCATCATCAGGATGGCGAGCGCCAGCGTGCTCAGTGCAATCAGCGCATCCGCCCACATGATGAGGTGCTTGCGGTTGTGGCGGTCGGCCCAGACGCCGCCGAAGATCGAGATGATGGCCTGTGGCAGGAAGCCGAATGCTGCCGCCAGAGCCATGATCCCGCCGGACTTGAAAGTGACCGTGAGGTACCAGAACACCGCGTACTGCACCAGCATCGAACCAAACAGGCTGACTGTCTGGCCACCCAGGAACAGTACCACCCTGCGCAGCCAGTTGGGTGGATCGGCGGCATCCAGG
>CBFGWJ010000258.1:0-4144 GCA_965652335.1 uncultured Gammaproteobacteria bacterium
AAAATTCCATCATCGCAGCGAACCCGGGAGCAATGAAAGCCCGAATCGGCCGGGCCACCGGTTGGCGCGATGACCGGAACCTGGTACGTGCCCGGCGCTGGCCACTCGAAGCGCCGGACCGCGGTTCATCGAAACCCACCGTTCCATGGTGAAACCGGCTATGCTGGGAATCTTCAGCCCCGCCAGAATTTCCGCAATGAAATCACTCACTGAAGGCAGTATCAACCGCCACCTGATCGTCATGTCCATACCGGTTTGCATCGGCATGGGCGTGCAGGTGCTGTACAACCTGGTCGACATTTACTTCGTTGCCCAGCTCGGTGATGCCGCGCTGGCGGGCGTCAGCGCCGCCTCCAACATCATGTTCCTGATCCTGGCCTTCACGCAGGTGCTCAACGTGGGCACGGTGGCATTGATCGCCAGGGCTGCCGGCGCCAAGGACCAGCAACAGGCCAGCCGGGTGTTCAACCAGTCCGTCACCATTTCCGCCATCATGGGCCTGCTGGTGATGGTGGTCGGCGTGCTGGTTGCCGGGCCCTTCATGCGCGCTGTCGGTTCCGACCCGGCCACCATCGAAGCCGGCATCACCTTCCTGCACTGGTTCCTGCCGGCACTGGCCCTGCAGTTCGCCATCGTGTCCATGGGCGCTGCCCTGCGCGCCATAGGCATTGTGAATCCCACCATGGCCATCCAGATTCTGAGCGTGTTGCTGAACGCCATCCTGGCGCCGGTGCTGATTGCCGGCTGGGGCACCGGCATGCCCATGGGTGTGGCCGGTGCCGGCCTGGCCAGTACGCTGTCAGTGGTTGCGGCCACCCTGATGTTGGGATGGTACTTTGCCCGGCACACCCACTACGTGAAGTTCCGCCGCGACTTGCTCAAACCCCATTGGCAGGAAATCCGCCGGATCATCCAGGTTGGCCTGCCGGTGGGCGGTGAGTTCTTCCTCACCTTCCTGTACATGGTCGTCATCTACTGGGTGATCAAGGATTTTGGCGCTGCCGCGCAGGCCGGTTTTGGCCTGGGCGTGCGTGTGATGCAGAGCTTCTTCCTGCCGGTGATGGCGGTGTCTTTCGCCATGCCGGCCATCATTGGCCAGAACCTGGGCGCCGGCCAGTGGGAACGCGTTCGTGAGACCTTCTACAGCGGCCTCGGCATGCAGCTTGCCCTGATGGCGCTGGTGACGGTGATATGCAAATGGCATCCCGACCTGCTGATCGCACTGTTCAGCGACGAGGCCGAAGTGGTCCGCTTCGGCACCGAGTTCCTCACCATCATCTCCTGGAACTTCCTCGGCATGGCCGTGGTATTCGCCTGCTCGGGGTATTTCCAGGGCATCGGCAACACCTGGCCGGCCCTGTTCAGCACCGCCGTCCGTATTGTGCTGGTTTGTGTTCCGGCGGTGTTCATGTCATTCCGGACCGGATTCAACACCGCCCACGTGTGGTATTTGTCAGTGGCCACGGTGATTGTGCAGATGATGCTGAGTTTCGCGTTGGCGCGTCGTTCGATGAAGGACCTGGGAAGAAAGTATGCGCCGGTTTGAAACCGCGTTCGCACTCCGCTCAGGCGACCGAACCCCAGAAATACATGCTCGACTTCTTGTGCAGAATCTCCAGCTGGTACGATCGCGAACACGCCGTTCCGGCAAAGCCGTAGCAGACATGCAGCGGCAGCAGGTGCTCCTCGCGCGGATGGCAATAGCGAGCAAATGGCGCTGCCGCCCAGCCAGCCAGCTTTTGGGTTCTCTCGTCCTCGGTCATGACCGTGCTCGAACAGGTGTCAACCAGCCAATTATCAAACGCTTCATTCATTGACCTGGTTTCTGCTGTTTCAGGCGCAAAAAATGCCCGCATGTTGTGGAAGGAAAATCCCGAGCCGACCAGCAGCAGCGGGGACCTGTCGAGCGCTCGCAGGGCCTGTCCCAGCCTGATGTGCCGGTCCGGGTCCAGGCCCTTCACCAGCGACAACTGCACGCAGGGAATGTCGGCCGCGGGATACATGATTTTGAGCGGCACGAACAAGCCGTGGTCAAAGCCCCTGGCCTCGTCGAGTTTCGCGTCGATACCCGCCTCCTGCAATTGTCCGGCAATCGCGCGCGCCAGCAGCGGTTCTCCGGGGCATGGATACCGGATTTCGTAGGATTCTGGCGGAAAGCCGTAGTAGTCGTAGTACAGGGGCGGGTTCGGGGCCGCGGTGAGTGTGGGCACGTCTTCTTCCCAGTGAGCACTGACAACAACGATGGCGGATGGACGCGCCAATTCCGCTGCAAGCTGTTTCAGCAGCGCCACCATTTCCGTGTGAGCTTCATCGCCCAGCAAGGGCAGCGGGCCGCCGCCATGAGAGAGGAACAAGGCCTGGTTATTTCTGCTCAATCGAAATGGCTCCGAAAGCTGGTTTCAAACATGCCGCGAGCGGGACCCCGAATAATGCTGCGACCATCAGGAGAAACTTTACCATTTCAGCTCTCGGCGTCGTACATGAATTCGCGCAGTTCCTGCCGGCAGCGGCAAGCCCCGGCGATCCTGGCGGCCCACTCGACAGCCGCCTCGCGCGATGGCAGTTCCAGCACGCAGAATCCGCCGTTGAATTCGCGGGTTTGTGCATAGGTCCCGTGGGTTGTGGCACCATCGGCGGCAACCATCACCGGCGCGATGTCTTCATTGATACCACCGGCGAATACATAACAGCCAGCGGCCCTTGCTTCGCGGATCACCGCACGTGCTGCTTCACCTGCGGCAGCCATATCCTCCTCTGCCACGTTCATCGCCGGCGCGGGAAAGGAAATGAGGTATTTGGCCATCGATCACACTCCTGGACTGTGATTCAAGTCTATTACCGGAAGAGCACCGGATGTAAGCCCTGGATGCGGGTTAGAATGCGCGTTCTGGAACTGGACTGAAACAGGATTCAACATGGCCGCACGCGAAATCCTTCTGCTGGGCAACCCGGAACTGCTGAAAGTATGCACTGAAGTGCAGCGGCATGAGCTGGAGGCCATTCGCCCGATCATCCGCGACCTCTTCGACACCATGGCTGCGTTCCAGGCGCGGCATGGATGGGGCCGCGCCATCGCCGCGCCGCAGATCGGCCACCACCGGCGCATCGTCTGCATGTTCGTCGACCGGGAGATTGCCATGATCAACCCGGTGCTCAGCCACCACAGTGAGGAGCAGATCACGGTGTGGGAAGATTGCATGAGCTTTCCGGACCTCCTGGTGAAACTATCCAACGCGCGCGAGTGCCGCCTGGCCTACCGTGATGAAAACTGGCAGGAGCATGTGGTTGAGCTGACTGAAGACTACGCCGAACTGCTGCAGCACGAAGTTGATCACCTCGATGGCATCCTGGCGGTGCAGCGCGCCATCGACGGAAAATCCTTCGCCCTGCGCCAGACCATGCCGGAGAAGAACCTGCACCTGGCCGGTCATTACCGGGAACTCACGGCATGAGCCTGTTACCCTGTTGCGGAACATTCCGGCACCTGCCCCGAGACCAGGACTGATCAAAACAAAACCTCAATGGAGCCCCAATGAACGACAATGCATACCCCATCGGCACCCCGGGCACACCCTGGGGTGATGAAGAAAAGGCCCAGTGGCTGTCGCAGCAAAAGATTCGCCGCTCGTATCGTGAAGAGGTGCTGGACAAGCTGGAGAGCCTGGAAAGCAAGTTTGATCTGCAGCAATACGGCGCACTGTCCTGCGACCGCGAACGCTACCCGCTGTTTGTCGCCCGCTCGGAAAACTGGGACAGCGACAAGCCGATAGCGCTGGTCACAGGCGGTGTACACGGCTATGAGACCAGCGGCGTGCAGGGCGCGATCCGGTTCCTGGAAACCCGCGCAGCGGATTTTGAAGACCGGCTCAACATCCTGGTGGCGCCCTGCATAAGCCCCTGGGGCTACGAAACCATCAATCGCTGGAATCCGCGCGCAGTGGATCCCAACCGTTCATTCGGGCCCGGATCACGAAGCGAAGAGGCCCAGTCCCTGATGGACTACCTGGCCAATATTCCGGAAGAAATCCGCGTGCATATCGACCTGCATGAAACCACCGATACCGACAATTCGGAATTCCGCCCCGCCCTGGGAGCACGTGACGGCATTGAGCAGGATCACTGGGAAATTCCTGACGGCTTCTAC
>CBFGWJ010000259.1:0-4137 GCA_965652335.1 uncultured Gammaproteobacteria bacterium
GTGGTCAGCAGGGCGGCGCTGATGGCGCTGTCGGGAGCACCCACGGCCATGATGACCGCGATCAGCATCCAGGCCAGCAGGCAAAGCACGGTGGACCAGGGATGGCCCCAGGCGCGCCAGGGCCGTTCCGCGTCCGGTTCACGGCGGCGCAACAGCAGCACACCGACCAGCAGGGCGCTGTAGAGAACCACGAAAAACAGCGAGCAGAGGTTCAGCAGGAATTCGAAACCTCCGGCAATGATCAGCGCCGCCGCACCCACCCAGGTGAGGAAAACCGCAAACACCGGGTTGCCGTGCCGCCCCACAGTGGATGCGCGCCGAGTGGAGAAACCATCCTGCGCCATGGCATACAGCGTGCGCGGGCCGGTCATGTAATTGATGTTCTGGTGCGCCAGCAGGAACAGTACGGCGGCGACAATCACCACGGTTCCGCTGCCAGCACCCCAGGCTGTGTCCATCGCTCCGGCCAGGGCCAGTTCATGCCCGGCAATCTGTGGCAAGGGTATGGTGATGGCCAGCGCCAGGTTCAGCAACACGTACAGCACCAGAACCAGGCTGACACCACGAATGCAGGCGATGGCCAGGGTGCGCCCGCCACCGCGCACCTCGCCGCCGAAATAGGCCGGAATCAACCAGCCATCGTAGGTGAACACGACGGCAGCGATGATCAGGCCCAGCTCCTTCAATCCTGGTTGCGCTCGGGTAGCCTGGATTCCTGCTGTGGCCTCCACCGGCCCGGCGAGGAACAGCGCCGCGGCGAGCCCGATGACAATCAGGCCCATGGCGGTTGCCGCCACCTGCTGTACCCTGGAGGTCAGCACCACGCCGCGGACCTGCAGGGCTGCGAATATCGTGGTGATGCCCAGCGCCAGGACGGTTTTCCAGCCCTGCAATGCAGGTATCAGCAGGGCCGAGTATTCGGCCAAAACGATGGATTTGAGGGCGACGACCGCCAGGAAACTGACCCAGTCCACCCAGCCCATCAGGAAGGCTGAGTATGGGCCCAGGCTGCGCTTCAGCAACACATAGTAACCGCCGGAGCGGGGTGTCAGGCCGACCAGTTCGGTGACCACGGTGGTGCTGAGCAGGGCAAACAATCCCACCACCAGCCACAGCAGCGTGTACAGAACGGGATCCGGTATCACCGCGGCGATTTCGCCGGGCGTGCGCATGATGCCAAGGCCGATCATGGTGCCAACGCCGGCGGCGATGGCGAATCCACCGCTGAGGATGCGTTTCAGCCCGGTGCCGGATTCAGGGTCAGGGCCCGGCCCGGCGCCCTCGGCCGCAAGCGGCGATGGTCCGCTGGAAGTCAAACGGAATTACCGGACATTGTTGACCATCTGCACGGAGCGCATGGGTGCTGTTCCTGCTGCCTGGTAGTAAGGTTCCATTTTTGGCGCCAATGCCGTCAGGGCCTTGATGCGGTTGTCGGGGTTGGGGTGGGTACTGAGGAACTGCGGCGGCTTGCCGCCAGGCAGGTTGTTCATCTTGGTCCAAAGAGTTACTGCTGCTTCCGGGTCGTAGCCGGCTTTGGCCGCCAGTTCGATGCCGATCTGGTCGGCTTCGGTTTCGGCCGCGCGGCTGTTGGGCAGGGTAACTGCCAGGGCGGCCGCAGCGGCGGCGCCGGCCATCGCCGCACCGTGGTTGTCCGATGCCACGCCGATGGCGAGCACACCCACGCTGCTGGCCATGGCCACGGACATTTTTTCGGCTGTGTGGTTGGCCAGGGCATGGGCGATTTCATGGCCCATCACCTGGGCGATTTCATCATCGGTAGCTTTCACCTGGGAGGCCAGGCCGGAGTAAAAAGCCATGCGGCCGCCCGCCATGCACCAGGCGTTGGCCGTTTCCGGGTCGTCGATCACCGCCACGCTCCACTGCCAGTCGGCAGAAGCAGGCCGCATCACCACCGCCTGGGCTACCAGCCTTTGGGTGATGGTGTTGATGCGCTGGATCAGAGCACGGTCGGTGGAGAGCTTACCTTCCTTCCTCATGTTGCCCACTTCCTGGGCATAAGCCTGGGCCGAGGAGCTGATGGCGGTATCTTCCGACACCAACATGAGTTGCCGCCGCCCGGTCGGGCTGGTGGCGCAGGCGCTCAACAGGCTGCAGCAAACAAGCAGGGTAATCAGGCGAAAGATGGTTCTGGACATGATCTTCTTCCACACAAGGTTTACGGGGCCGCTCCGCAACCTGGTTGAAGCCCAACCAGGCAGCCGACTGCCGGGAACACTGTCGCACTGCCGCCGTGGAAATGCAACGCAGTGGCCTTTCCTGGTGGCAGTGGAATCTCACGTGATGATTGACAACCGGGATGCCGCGGATTCAACTGCGGTGATGCGCACCATTCTCGCAACGTTCCGGTTACCCTTCCTGGTCCTCACGGTGGCCTGCGTTTTCCTGGGTATCAGTACGGCGGTTGCCAGCGGCGCCGGCATCAGCTGGCTGGATGCAGGGCTGGTACTGGCTGGCGCGCTGGCCGCTTTGGTTGGTGCTTTCCCATTTGCCCGAAGCGAACAACCGGCAGTAAGGGCACTGCTGTCTTTCATGGCGCTGAGCGTGGTGATCGCCAACCTGACTCCGGTGTTGCTGGGTGTAGCCCTGTGGCTGGGCTGATCGGCAAACTGCCGCTGCAGGTCGTGGTTTTCTTCCTGGCGGCGGCGGCTTTCAGCACGGTTTACATCACCCAGCCGGTATTGCCGGTTCTCACCCAGGAATTCGGCGCCGACCCGGCGCTGGTTTCATTCACCGTATCGGCCGTGGTGTTGGGCATTGCGATTTCCATCCTGCCCATCGGCATCCTCGCCGATCGCCTGCCGATCCAGAACATCCTGCTGACCGGCGGGATTGCAGTGGCGGCCTGCAGCCTGGTGGCTGCGTTTACCGGCAGCCTGTGGACGCTGATCTTCGTGCGCTTTGTGCAGGGCCTGTTCGTGCCCACGCTCACCACCTGCCTGGCAGCCTACCTGGCGCGCAGCCTGCCGGCGGAGAGACTCAGCGTGGTGATGGGCAGCTATGTGTCCGCCACCGTGGCAGGAGGCCTGGGTGGACGTTTGCTGGGTGGCTGGCTGCATCCGCCGGCGCACTGGCGTTATGCTTTTGTGACCGCTGCCGTGCTGGTGATGGTCGCTACTTTTGTCGCCGTAAGGCGCTTGCATGAACCCTCTCCCGCCGCGCATCACAGTGCTGGCGGGCTGAGCCTTTGGGACATGGTCAAGAGAGGCGACCTGCTGCGCTTGTTCATGGTGGCCTTCGCCTCGTTCTTCGTATTCTCTTCGGTGTTCACCTTCCTGCCTTTTTACCTGGCGGCGCCTCCGCTGTCCGTGCCCGTGCAGTGGATCACGGCCTTGTACCTGAGTTACGTGCTGGGAATTCTGGCCGGACCGTTGGCGGGCCGGGTCAGCCAGCGCTGGGGCAGCGGTATTGCCATGGCGGGTGGCACAGTGCTGTTGGGAGCGGGACTGTTGCTGTCGCTGGCGCCATCGATCATCACCATTTCCCTCGCGCTGGCAGCTGTCTGCACAGGGTACTTCAGCGTGCATGCTTCAGCCGTGGGTGCCGTGAACCGAAGCCTGGAATCCGGCCGCGGCCGCGCCAATGCCCTGTACGTGCTGTTCTCCTACGTAGGAGGCTGGGGCGGCCTCACTGCATCCGGCATTGCCTACGAAAAAAGTGGTTGGGCGGGCGTGGTGACACTCTGCCTGGCGATGTTGCTGGTGCCGCTGTACTGCGGAGTGGCGCACCAACGGCGAACCGCCGTTCGATGACTTGAAGCCAACAGAGGATCTTTTCCATGAACCACATCATCCTGATGATGACCAGCGCTGCGATCGTGGCCCTGCTCGGAACGGGTCATTTGGTTATGACCTTTCGCGGACCAAAACTCTTGCCGCGGGACCGCGAATTGCGCGCTGCGATGGACCGAACCCATCCGGTAATCACCACCCAGACCACCATCTGGCGCGCCTGGATTGGTTTCAATGCCAGCCACAGCATGGGTGCGATCATGTTCGGCTTTTTCTACGGCTACCTGGCGCTGGCGCATCCGGACTTGCTGTTCCGCTCCATGCCGCTGCTGGTGTTCGGGCTGTTAACGCTGCTGGCTTACCTGATATTGGCAAAGGTGTACTGGTT
>CBFGWJ010000260.1:0-4134 GCA_965652335.1 uncultured Gammaproteobacteria bacterium
TTCGCAATCACCCGGTCGGCCACCAGCGGCAGGTTTCCGCCATCGAACACCACCACACCATCGTCGCTGATGACAAAGGTGCTGTTCGGCGTGACCGGCAGGCGCGTGCTGTCCGGGCGATTGCCCACCCACACTCCGGGCGCCAGTTCGGTGAACGCCAGTTGCAGCGGATCCGGCTGCTGCGCGCCCGCGCCTTCCGCCGCAAGCAGCCATGAGGGCATCGCCACCAGGAATGCCAACGCCACCAGGCACAGGCTCAGCCGGCTGACAGATCCGGCAGCCACTTCAATGTGCTTCATTCAATCTCCGGGCTTTCGCCCCGCGCTTCTTTCCATGCTGCCTTGGCAATGGGCGTCTTGAACCAGATATCGAACAGGCGATCGAGAAATGCATCGCCGCCGGTGAAACGCTGCTGCACGGTGCTGAAATCCAGCTTTGCAGCCGCGGCCTCCTGGTCCAGGCCCTCAGCCACCAGGTCCGCCATTTGCGCCGAGATGCTGTCCATGGTTTCGATCAGCAGGTCGAGGTAGGCATCATCGCGCTGCACCGGGCCATGGCCCGGGATCAGCGCCACATGCTCCAGTTGCTTGAGCCGTCGCAGGGTATTGGCCCAGGCATCCGGGTAGCTGCCGAAACCGTACGGCGTGGGCATCACCATCATGTCGCCTGTTGCCAGCAGCTTTTCCCTGGGGAGGTAAAGCACCACGTCTCCGGCAGTATTGGCGTTGCCGAGGTGCAGCAGCCGGATTTCGCGCTCACCCGACCAGATGGTCATGGAATCGGTAAAGGTCAGGTTGGGCCAGGTAAGTTTGGCTGATTTCATCTGCTGGTCGATCAGCTCCGCATGGTCGAGCAGGTCCTGGAATCGGGCGAGATCCGCTTCAGACATGGGTTCACCGGTGGAATAGATTCGGGACGCCACCCGCTCGCGGACTTTCGGGATGTATTCGGTGATGAAACTGTCGTCCAGCGTATTGCGGTCGAGATTGGCGCGCGTGTAGGGATGGGAAATCACCTGCGCATCCGGAAAGGCCTCCAGAATGCGGAAAATGCCGTAGTCGTGGTCGCCATGCCAGTGACTGACGATGACATGCGTTACCGGAGCATCACCCAGTTGGCGGACTTTCTGCACAACCCGTTCGCTGGCCAGTGGTGCGGCGCCACCGTCAAAGACCACCGCGCCTTCGGATGAAACCACCAGCGTGGTGTTGCCCAGCACCGGAGTGCGCGGCGAATCGGGGCGTATGCCCACCCATACTCCGGGGGCAAGCTCCTGCCACTCCTGTTCGAACGGATCGGCTGCATACGCGCTACTGGTACTGAGCAGGATAACGAAAAAAAGTATCCATCCGGCACGGCGGGTGGCACAAACAAGGAAATGGTGACGATCGGCACAGGCCATGGGATATCACCCTGCTGAGAGTACTTCAACGGGACTTCACGATAGGCCATGGCCATGCCGCTGCAAATCACTGCCGCGCCAGTTCGAGTGATTTATGCGATCAGGCTGGTCCGGACCATTGCTTGTAACGTAAGCAGGCCCGGATCAGATGGCCGACACCACCGAAAAGTCCATGGTGTCCATGATGGGTTCGGAGCCTCCCAGGCTGCCGCTGACGCTGCCACTGCCGCCAACAGATACGCGGAAGCCGGCGTCCTGGACGCCATCCCGGCCGATCACCACGTATACCCCATCCTTGACATCCGCACCGACCCCGCGCTCACCGAGCTTGGCGCTGAGGCTGCCGTAAGGCCCGGCGAAAACGGTCACCGTACCCTTGATGGAGAATTCGATCTCGCCCTGCAGTCCCAGTTCGCCGCCCACGTCCGCCCCGGCAACCTTGAGCTTACCCTTGCTGACCGGCGCCTTGACCGAAAACTTCACCTTGCCGCAGCCCACGGAAATTGAGTAGAACTTGCCGAGGGTCAGCTTTGCCGATTTCTTGCCAACAGCCGCCTCGCAGGAAGGCAGGTCGCTTTCCAGTTGAATGGGCTGGTCCGGCACTTTTTCAAACGGCAGGTAGCAGCGCCCCGCGGTCAACGGCGCGGCATGAACAAAGTCCATGTACACGTTCATCTGTGTGAAGCGGCGGGTGTTCCATACGCCTTTTTCCGTTTCCAGTTTGGCCAGCGAATACCAGTGGCCTTCCGGCAGGTTCGAGGCGTAGGCCGAAGCCCAGCCATAGGATTCACGGAACAGCACACGGCTGCGGTCGATGTATTCCCTGGCGAAAGGAGCGAATTCCTGGATGTTTCGGTCATTGGCTGCGCGCTGTTTGGCGCAGCAGGCCTCCGTCGAATCACCCGGCGCGCACTGGCTGTCACGGCGATAGCGTTCATACAGGCGGTCGGCCGCCTCGGCCATCTGGTGATCGGCGCGCGCAACGTCCAGTGCGGCAAAGCGGGTGGGCTGGTTGCCGGAGACGATCAGGCTCTCATAATTGGCATCCAGCACCTGGTTTTCCAGGTCCACGGGGTGGAACTGCCACACCGCTGCGGCGCGCACTTCCACGGCCTGCTGCACATGGTCACTCCAGGTCGGGCGCCGGCCGGCCGCGGCCTGGAACAGGCCTCCCGTCATGTCTTCCAGTTCCTGGCGTTTTTCGTTCGCTGCCAGATAGCGCTGGTTCGCCAGGTCCAGCGTTTGCGGGTAATCCTGGCCGGGTTCGGGAATGATGATTTCCGGCCAGGCGATCTGGCCTTTGCGCGAAAGGTCCAGCGAAATGCTGAGCGGCAAGCGCACGTCACCCGACTCATCCTCCAGCAGGAAGGGCTGCTTCACCCACACTTCGGGTTTCACTTCATCGGGTGGTGGTTCGTCCTTTGGAACCGGGTCGTTGGAGTCTTCGGGCTTTACCGGCACCGCCAGATTTGGCGGACCCGGAAGGCGGAACGCCACGCGCGGCATCAGCGCACGTGCTTCGTCCTCGCGCCCCTGCTTCAGCAACACGTAAACCAGGTTACGGGCTGCTTCCGACAGTTCCGGACTTGCGGCCAGAGCCTGCTGCAGTGCAACCTCGGCCTCTTCGTACTCGCCCAGCAGCAACAGGGCATGGCCCTGGTTGTTCAGCCAGGCGGCCTGCTTGCTGATGCCGGCGGGGGCATCTTCAGGAGCGATTTCGGCCTCGCTGGCCGCTTCCAGCAGGGCCAGCGCCACCTGCGGCAAGTGCTCGCTGTTGGCCAGTCCGGCCAGGCTGAGCAATGGCGTGGGATCCTGTTCATTGAGCTCCCAGGCCACCAGCAAATTGGCCACGGCGCTCCAGGTCTCACCCACCGTCAGCAGCGCCATCGCATCGGCCATCAGCGCGGTGGGATTTTCGCCGTTTTCACTGTCGCGCACCTCGTCCAGCAGGTCGCGGCCGGGAGCGTAACCGGCAACTCTTTCCTGCAGGAATTCGATCGCTTCATCCAGGTCCAGTGGGCCGGTGTCTTCTTCCAGCATCACGAAGGTGCTGCCGATCCGTTCCATTTCCCGCTCGAGGTCGACGCCGAGGAGGCCATTGGGCGTGCGGAAAAAGCTGTCCTCAACCCCGGCCGCTGCTTGTGGGGCAGCCATATCCAGGGCAACTCCGGACCCTGTTCCGCCCTCTCCACCCACGCTGAAGGCAGCGAATGCCAGGACTGGAATGGCAATCACCACAGCCTTGCCCTTGGCAGGCAAAGACTTGAATTTGGCTACTGCATCACTCAACAGGCGCGAGGCCTGGTCTACAGGACGTTCTGTCACGGCATTACTCAAGGCAACCAGGACACCGGCAGGCCGCCGGCTGGCAAACTCTGGGCCCAGGCCCGCAACAGACCCAGAACGGAGCAGGCCCGGTTTGGCGGCAGTATAGAGGAGCAGCCGGGGCGTTCGTCAATGCTCCGGGCGGCTCAAACCCGGGCCGATTTGGAGATGAGCGTGGCACCGCCTGATACCCAACGGCAGCCTATGCCGACGAACAAACCGCAAGCTATGAGTGCGGCCGTCGCGGAAAAGTCGGGTTTGGTGCCATTTTCGCGTATGAAGTCTTCTGCGGTCAGATCGCTGCCAATTGCCACTCCCGGTGTTGACGGCCAACTCCCGTGTCCAGCGTGAACGAGAGCCGCTATCAACGTTCAAGAAACCAGCAGAAATGCAACACTGATCTGTGG
>CBFGWJ010000261.1:0-4129 GCA_965652335.1 uncultured Gammaproteobacteria bacterium
GGTGCTGGAAGCGCTCAATCACGTACTCGGGCACCACGAACCCTTCCCCGCAGTTGTGGTGGACCGCTTCTGGAACATCAAGAAGAAGAACCGCGCAGCCGATTTGATACTAGGCATAGACGGTGATCCGGAAGCGCTGCTGCAAAGGATCGGGGCAGGCCAGGAAATCAACCTTGCGTTGTTGACCCTGCATCCGCAGGGCCTGCGCCCCTATATCTCCAACTGGCAGCAGGCTGCGCCCGCCTTTATCCGGCGCCTGAAATGCGAGGCGCTGGCCTCCGGCGATGCCAAGGTTCAGCAACGATTTGCTGAATTCATCGAGCTGGCCGCGCTGGTCGACACCGAACATCCCGTGGATGCCAGCCTGCTGCCCGTGCTGCCGCTCGAGCTGAAAGTGGGCGACCTGGAGCTGAGTCTCTTCACAGTGATTTCAACCTTTGGCACACCCCAGGACATCACCACCGACGAGCTGCGCATCGAAACGTTCTATCCCACCGATGCAAAAACCGAGGCGTTTTTTCGCAGTGTGGCTGCATGAGCCAACCGGCGAACCTCGCCCGGCATCGAGCGTTAACAGGAAGAATCAGGGATAGTGTTCCGCATCTGGCGGCGGTATCACCCAGGCATGTTTGCGACCCTCGTAGACAGAAATGCGTGGCGCCGGGAAGCCCGGATCAGCGAAGGCCCCAACCGGAATAGCCACTACGTCATCCAGCCCCAACAGTTCGTAGTAAACCGTCGCGCCGCAAACCGGGCAGAAATGGAACCGGGCGCCCGGACCTTCATCACCCTTACGGAAATATTCGGTTGATGCGCCGGAAGTCGTGACATTTTCGCGCGGATACCGGGCCTGTTGGCCAAACACGCTGCCGGTCCTGCGCTGGCAAGCCAGGCAGTGGCAGATGGAAATACGCACCGGCTCGCCCACCACCTGGGCGGTGAGCTGGCCGCAGCTGCAGGATGCAAGGCGGGTTGGCATATGGGGGTCCTCTTCTGGCATTGATGAACGATGTGAATAGCACCATTCCAGTCAATTCAATTGTTAGCCAGATCAACCTCCTGCGCCAGTGAAAGATGCACCTGCAGGATTTTCCCTTTCAGCCCAACTCGTACTAACCCTAGGAAAACGGGGTCGGACCTGAGGGAAACGGGGTCGGACCTGGGAAAACGGGGTCGGACCTGTGCATGGAAAACGGGGTCGGACCTGTGCAACCGATTGAAAATGGAAAACGGGGTCGGACCTGTGCAACCGATTGAAAATCACGAAATTCTAATCAGAGAGTGCAGTCGATTTACGCCTTAAACCGATTATTTCCCTAACGGATTTGGGAATAAATTGCTCGGACTTTAGGATTGGATGCCTCTTTTTCAACTGAAATTGAGGTTCTAATGGGAAAAAACGATCTATTCGGAACAAATACCAGCGAAAAATCAGCTCCTTACGCAGGTCCGACCCCAAAGGCCCCAGAGGCCGACAGGGCCTGGCCGGGCTTCGAAGGGCCCGCAGACCGCAACATGAAAATGCCCAACCAGCCGAACCAGACTATTTGCGTGAGGCCAAACACCGCTCCAAACTCCTTCAATGTTGGTATTACCGTAAGCACTCCCGCCAGGCCAGCCAATACACCGAGATAACCCAACCATCGTGAAAACTGCTGTGATGTCAATGCCGCCGCGCAAACCAGAAGCACCCACAGGCCACCGACGATTTCCACGCCTCCACCCAGGCTGTCCTGCAACAAACTGGTGACCATCCAGATCAAAGCTGCCTGTTCCGCACTCCGGGAATGAGCATCCGCCACTACATCCAGGCCCACTGTGGAAACCATGCCGCTGGCAATCACCAACCCGGCCCAGATCAACCCAAATGGTGTGGCCAACCTGGTCAAAGCTGGAGATGCCTGTTTGAGCCTTTCATGCAGCGCCACCACCAGAACCACCAGGGCGACGCCAAATGCCACATAGATCAGCAGAGTCCAGGCTGTAAATAAGGTTCGGCGCTGTAACACAAATTCCAGTTTTTGTGCGGCTTCCCAGCCTGCCGTGTTACCTGGATTGAACAACGTCGCCATTGCAACAAAGCCCAGAATATAGGCCAGCGCCTCGAACAGTGCGGCGTATCCACCAGCCTTCTGGAGATTGATCATCGCTCATTCCTCGGAATTCCAACAAAAATTTTTTCCCTGAAGTCGATCACCGATCCAACTTCAGGATGGACTGGTACAGTACATGCGCGCCGCGCGCCATATCCACCGGAGCGGTGTATTCCTGTGGCGAGTGGCTGATGCCGCCGCGGCTGGGCACGAAAATCATGCCGGTGGGTGTGATGGTGGCCAGGTTCTGCGAATCGTGGCCGGCGCCCGAGGGCATGCGCTGGTAGCTGTATCCGAGTTCAACCGTTGCTCGCTCGATCAGGTCGCGCATTTCCGGGTCGGTGGGCGCGGGTACGAGGTCCATTTTCTGGCTGCCGAAATCAAAGCTCACCTCCATATCGGTTGCAATGCGGTCGGCTTCAGCCTGGACCATCTCAAACACCTGCTGCATTTTGGCGCTGTTGAGGTCACGGATTTCCAGGGTGAACTCCACCCGGCCCGGTATCACATTGGGCGGGCCCGGGAAGGCCTGGATTTTTCCCACCGTAGCCACCTGGCGGCCCTCCATCGCGGTGGTCTTTTCACTGATGGCGGTTATCAGGCGTGAGGCGGCCACCAGCGCATCGCGCCGGCCCGGCATGGGCGTGGTGCCACCGTGATTGGCCACGCCAGTCACAACCACGTTCCACCAGCGGATGCCGACAATGCCCTCGACAATGCCGATCTGCAGGTTCTTCTGTTCCAGCAGGCCGCCCTGTTCGATATGCAGTTCAATGAAGGCGCGCAGCTGGCCTTGGCGGGATGCGTCATTGATGCGCTTGTGATCACCACCCAGCCGCTCCACACCCTCCGCCATGGTGAATCCCGAATGGGACTTGTTGGCCAGTGCAGCGGTATCAAACCGGCCCGACATTCCCAGGCTTCCAGGCATGCCGCCTTCCTCGTCTGAGAACACCACCATTTCCAGCGGATGGCGGGTCTGGACGCTGTTTTCCTGCAGCATGGACATCACTTCCAGCGCGCCGATCACGCCCACATCGCCATCGTAGTTGCCGCCACCGGGCACCGAATCGATGTGCGAGCCAAACAGGATGGGGTCGAGGCCAGGCTCAGTGCCGGCGCGACGGCCAAGGATGTTGCCCGCCGTGTCGATGGTGACATCCAGCCCGAGTTCTCGCATCTCATCCATGATGTAGTTGCGCCCGGCCAGGTCGGCGTCGGAATAGGCGACCCGATTCACGCCACCATCGGCATTGCGGCCGAACTGGCTGAGCGCCTCGATCCGGCCTTCCATGCGGGCGGCGCTGACTTCCAGCGAGGTTTCAGCGCTGGCCTGCGAAGTGGCAAGCAGCGACAGCGCGGCCAATACCGCCGCCACCTTCATGCTCCTCAGCGATTCCATACTCATGGGATTTCCTGTTTTCAAACCGGGTTGTTACAGACCAGAGTATTACACGATCGGGAGGCGCAAGAACCCCGATGTCGATGATGTGGTAGTATCCGGTCCGAGTTCGAATGGGATATGCGTTTTGCGTTTCGGTCAGGCCGCGAGGGCGGTTTACCTGTCGTCAGTCCGGCAGGCAACCAGCATTATTACGGACCTGTGCAGAGAGCGCAGAGCTACACCCCTGCATCAACCCCACTGCTGTCCCCTTGATTCGCCCCCTCATCACCCGGCTGTTCGATTGCCGCTTCACATACCGCTTCCCATACCGTTTCACTGGCCACTTTATGTGGTGTTCATTTTACTTGCGCTGCTGCTCTGCCCGTCGGCTTTCGCGGCGCCCCAACTCGAGGCCAATGTCGAGATTGCCCATGAAGGCTATTTCGTACTGAGTTGGGATATTCCCGCCAGTGCCCATGACCGGAGTTCGGCCTTGACGCTGCAACAATCCAGCCAGGCTGACTTCTCCGGCGAAATAGAGCAGTGGCCGGTCAACCAGGCGGACCAGTTCACGCATAGCGGGCTCACCAACGGCCTTTACTACTACCGCCTGGTGAGTGAGAACGGCGCCAGCAACGTGGTTGTAGTTGAG
>CBFGWJ010000262.1:0-4112 GCA_965652335.1 uncultured Gammaproteobacteria bacterium
CAACTTCTTCATTCCCTCGGGCAGCGGCCAGGCCTTCGTCACCATGCCGATCATGTCGCCCCTGGCCACCATCACCGGCGTCCCGCAGCAGACTGCCGTGCTGGCCTACCAGTTTGGCGACGGCTTCACCAACATGGTGATCCCCACCAGCGCGCTGGTGATGGGCGCGCTGGCGTTGGGCAAGATTCCCTACGGCGCCTGGGTGCGGTTCGTCACGCCGCTGCTGCTGAAGATTTTTGCCCTGGCAATCGTATTCCTGGTGATCTCGGTGCGGTTTGGCGAGCAGATCGGCTTCAGCTGAGAATGTGAAAGATGAAACCTGGAAAAACCGGCATTCAGCGCATCATCGACGCCACCGGCTATTCGCTGCAGGGCCTGGCGGCCTGCTGGCGGCACGAGGCGGCCTTCAGGCAGGAAGTGATCCTGTTGCTGGTGCTTTTCCCGGCCTCGTTCTACGTCGCGAAGAGTGTCGAGCAGTGGCTGCTGCTGGTTGTGCCCTTGTTGCTGTTGTTGATCGTCGAACTGCTTAACAGCGCCATAGAAGCCATCGTGGATCGCATCGGCCCGGAACATCATGAACTGTCCGGCAGAGCGAAGGACATCGGTTCCGCCGCGGTGTTCATCAGCCTGCTGCTGACCGCCGCGTGCTGGGGCGGCCTGGTCTGGAAAAACTTCCTGTCCTGAACGGATTCCCGCCGGCGGCTGTCGCGTTTGCAGGCCCGGCCACTACCGGCTGGCGCGCCACACTACCGGAAAGTCGCTGCAATCCATTTCATCGCCATCCTCGAGCCCGGGATCGCGGGTGGGAATAGCAACCTTCCCGGGCCTGACCGCATAGCGCGCATCATCACCGGTCCAGCGGGTGGCCAGCGCGCGGCGCCGGTTCCGCAGCGAGGAGTTGCCGGCCGAGCCGTGCACGATCATGGCCTGGAACACCAGGCAGTCGCCCGGTTCCATGTCCCAGCCCAGGATGTCATAGGCTTCGGGATTGGCATTGATGTCGGGCAACTCCGGCAGGCCGGTGCCTTCATAGGGCGAATCATCGATGAAGTTGTGCGGGTTGTGGGCGCCCCAGCGGTGGCTGCCGGCCACGTACTTGAGGCTGGAATCGATGCTGACGGTGTCCAGTGGCAGCCAGATGGACGCCACCTGCCAGCCGCGCACCGCCCAGTAGGGCTGGTCCTGGTGCCAGGGCGTGGGTTCGGCGGTGCCGGGTTCCTTCACCAGCAGCTGGTCATAGAAGAAGTTGGACTTGCTTGAACCCATGATGGTCCCGGCAATTTCGGCCGCGGGCGAAAGGTGCACGAATTCGGCAAAGGCAGGGTGCCGCCGGGCCAGGTCCAGGTCGCCGAAAAACCGCCCGCCCTTCTTGGCATACTCTTCGGCATTTGGTCCCGGCTTTGCCATGGCGACTTCGGTGGCCTCACGCAAATGCTCGATCCAGCCCAGGCCAAAGAGGCCCTTCAGCATCACCACGCCATTGTCGGTGTACTGCTGGATTTCGTCCGCTGTGATGGGTCGGGCCGGATGTTTGTTGCGCATATCAGATGCTCCTCATGCAGATAATGGTTGGTCGGTTGTTCCGGTTTGCTGGCCGCGGGATTACAGGTCGACGCGCTGGTCCAAACCGCGGCGGCGCGCTTCATCCAGCACACAGCGGGCGATGCTGAGATCCTGCAGCGCGATGCCGGAACTGTCGAATACGGTAATCTCGCTGTCGTTCATCCGCCCGGAAGCCGCCAGTTGCGTTACCTTGCCCAGCGGCACGATGTCCTCCACCGATCCGACCAGCCCGGCGGCAAACGCATGCTGGAACTCACCCACCTCCACCGACTGCTGCGGAAAATCGGCAAACAGGCGGCTCTCGGCCACGATGGCGGGATCCAGCTCCTGCTTGCCTTTGGCATCGGCGCCCATGGCTGAAATGTGGGTTCCGGGCCTGAGCCACTCGCGCTGGACCAGCGCTTCACGGGCCGGTGTCACGGTAATGACGATATCCGCCGCCCTCACCACAGCTTCGGCGGAAGCAAATTCAAGCGGAATGTCCAGGTCCCGCAGCCGCTGCCCCAGCCAGGCGGCGCGTTCAGGGGAGCGCGTTGCCACCCGGATTCGCGTTATTTTCCGCACCTCGCAGACCGCGCGTATTTCGTGCTCCGCCTGGTGGCCGGCGCCAATCACGCCGAGCACCGAGGCATCGGCGCGCGCCAGGTGATTCACCGCGATGGCGTCCGCGGCCGCGGTGCGAAAGCCGTTCAGCCAGGCGGCGCCCACGATGGCTTCGGGAAAGCCGGTGGCCGGGTCGATCAGGAAAATGGTTGAACCATGCGCCGGCAATCCTTGCGCATGATTGCCCGGCCAGTAGCTGCCGATCTTCAGCCCGAGGTTGCGGCTGGCCCGGTCCGCGCCCATCTTGACGCCATAACTTTCACCGGCGTTGAAGCCCTGGCCGAATGCCACTTTAAGCACTTCGGCCTGGCCGTTGGCCAGGGCTTCAAAGGCACTTTGAATGGCGGCATACGCCATGGAGCGCGTGATGACCTGCTCCACCACGGCCTGCGAAATGATGCTTACCCGGTTCACGTCACGCTCCTCACCAGCCCATCGCCTTGTCCCACACCGCCACGACTTCGATTTCCCCGCCGCGCACAACGTAATACCGGTCGTACATCGCAGCCGTCATGCAGGCGTGGTTGGGCAGGACGCGCACGCGATCCCCGGGACGCAACCCCGCCAGTTCCGGCGCACCGGCGTAATGCACCTCGCCGTGCTCCTGGTGAACGTCGGCCACCACGGCCCGGGACGAGTGGACGACGCCGTTCATCGCCGTGAGCTGGCCGTATCCGGGTTCCGGCTGGCCGCGAACACGCGAACGATCCTTGGACAGCGCCAGCCCTCCGGCATCGATGACCAGGGTCTCGCGGCCGGGGTTGTGGCTGATCACCGAGGCCAGCACTGACACCGCGATGTCAGCTGGCCGGCAGGTGCCCAGCGCGGCCTGGAAGCGGTCGCCGAGCAGGTAAACACCGGCCCGGACTTCGGTGACGCCTGCAAATGACTGGCCGAAGCAGGCCGTCGGCGTGGAGCCCACGCTGACTTCATGGCAGGGAATTCCGGCATCGCGCAACACTTCCGCGGCCTGCACGGCAGCGTGCCGCTCCTGCTCCGCCACCGCCTCGATTTCAGCAGCTGTGCCGCAATGATAGGACTGTCCGCCGTGGGTCAGCACGCCGCGGAAATCCAGCTGCGGGCTGTCCTGCAGCACCCGGGCCGCCGGCACGAAATCTTCATCCGGCAGGCTGAAGCCGGTGCGGTGTTCTCCGCAGTCGATCTCCAGGTAAACCCTGAATTGCACCTGCTCGCTGGCCGCAAACCCAGCCAGCGCCCGGGCTACTGCCAATGAATCCAGGATCAGGCCCAACTGCGCCCCTTGGCGCACCAGCCGGGCGGCGCGGGCAAACTTGCCCGGCACGATGCACACCGGGTATTGCAGGTCGGTGATGCCCTGGTCGAGGAAATATTCCGCCTCCCGCAGCGTGGCTACCGCGATGCCCCGCGCACCCCGTGCCAACGCCAAACGGGCCACCTCGGAGGACTTGGCCGTTTTCAGGTGTGGCCGCAAGGCCACGCCATGGCCATCCAGGCGCGATTGCAGGCGGGCGGCATTCGCTTCGAGAATATCCAGGTCCAGCACCAGGGCAGGAGTTTCAAGGTCGGCAAGATTCATCAGCAATGTCCTGGCCAGGATCAACCGGCAAATGGATTCTCAACCAGCGGCCAGCGGGGGCCTTGCAGCTTTCGATAGGGAATGCTGCCAAAGCCGGTCTGCAGCGCACCCGGGCTTTCGAGGTACAGCACTTCGCTGGCGATGGGCGCATAGGCGGCATGGAAATGGTGGCTGGATTTGACTACTACTATTTTACGCTCCCGCGGGTCGATGCCTACATTGGTGAACACTTCCAGGCCAAAGGCCTGGCTGCGCTTTGAGGACAACACGATGTCGATGCCGGCGCAGCGAATGGCGGCGCAATCGCCCATGGCAATGCGCGAACCGGCGAAATCCTGGTGGGCGTCCGCGCGAATGCCGGTCACCGTGGCCACCACATCCAGCGGCT
>CBFGWJ010000263.1:0-4097 GCA_965652335.1 uncultured Gammaproteobacteria bacterium
GCCAGGCGGGCGTGCTCCAGCGGCAGGAACACACTGACATCGCCTGAACTCGGGTTCACCGTGCCGATGAAGGCCACCAGCAACAGCGGCCAGAACGATGAGAACCCGGCAAAGGCCAGACCGGTAAATATCATCAGGAAAGCCGCACCGAACAGCATGGGCTGGTAGTGGAAGCGATGGCCCCAGGTACCAATGGCCAGCGTGCCCAGCGCCGAGCCCAGCAGGGTGGCCGAACTGATCAACCCGACCTGAAACGTGCCAAAACCCAGCGCCAGCAAATAGGCTGGCAACAGGATGGCGACATAGCCATCGACAAATGCCCGCAGCGCCCTGGCGGTGAGCAACTGCCGCGCTTCGGGGGAGATGATCAATGGCTCATTCATGCGACAGGATTTCCGGCAGCGCGTTGTATTGGCATGGCATTCGCGGGCCAGTTACATCTGCACCGCATTCCAGTTGAAGCCCGGGCTGTGCACCAGCTCCAGGGCCTTCTCGGGAGAGAGTGCGCTGCCGGCCCACTGGTGGATTTCCGCCTGGTGTTTTTTCCAGCCGGCGATATCTGCATCACTCAGCTTCGGCGGCCGCTCGGTGGGCACCTTCATGCCCAGCAGCATGTTCATGTAGCCGTCGTAACCGAATATGCTGCGTTCGCCGAACATCCCAAGCGAGAGTATCGATGGCCCGGCCTTGATGTAGTAATCCACGAATTCCTGCGCCTTGCCAAGGTACGTTTCATTGCGGCAATGCTGCCAGAAGGGTGAATCGCTCTGGTGGTTGTAGCGGTAATGCAGCGCCAGGAAATCACGCACATCATCCCAGCGTTCGCGGTAGCGGTAGTTCTCGAAGTCGATCATGGCCTGCGGCGGATCGCCCTCGCTGTCCACCAGCGCCTTGGTGGCAAAACGCAGTTGCTCCACGATCAGTTGCAGCGCGGTGGCTTCCAGCGGTTCGACGAAACCCGAGGAATTGCCGATGGCAATCACGTTACGTACCCAGAAGTCCTCGTAGCGCCCGGAAGGAAAACGAAGGACGCGAATATCGTCACCCAGCTTGGGATTCTTTTCCTTCAGCTCGCGTATCGCTTCCTCATCCGAACAGAATTTTGAGCTGAACACGTAGCCGCGAGTGATGTGCTCGGTGAACTCGATGTTCCAGCACCAGCCGTGTTCCATGGTGTTGGCCTTGGTGTAGGGAATGATGGGCGTATCGCGCTTCCATGAACCCACCGCAGCCGAATCAACGAACAGCGAATCGCTGTAGCTGACGCGCTTCACGCCGAGAGTTTCGCCGAGCAGCAGCGAACGGAATCCCGAGCAATCCACGTACAGGTCGGCCGCCATGCTGGAGCCGTCCTTCAGCGTGAACGAGGCGATTTCGCCGTTCTCCGCGCGCACCACTTCCTGCACCTGGCCATCAACGATTCCGATATCCCGTTCCGCCGCGGTTTTTTCCAGGAAGTCCAGGAAGCGCTTGTTTTCGATGTGATAGCCGAACCGCTCACGCATGGTTACGCGGCCAGCCGCATCGACGAATACCGGCGAACGCATCTGGTCCATCAGGCTGTAACACAGGCCCGCATCGGTTATGTCGTGCAGGCAGTAGTGCATGTTGGCCATGCGCAGTTCGGGGCGCTTGTTGGTCAGGAAACCGTCAAAGGGGTAATTGAAATGCGGCCGGTCTTTCGCGCCCCAGTCCAGCCGCTGGCCGACTTTCCAGATCGGCCGGACTTCACGGTAGAAGGCCTTGCGATCCAGCCCGAGGTTGTTGTGCAGGAAATTCGGCAGTGCCCGGGTGGTGGATTCACCCACGCCAATCACCGGAATACCGGAAGAATGCAGCACGGTGACTTTCATATGGGGCAGAACTGCCTTGAACGTCAACGCCGCAATGAAACCGGCGGAACCGCCACCCAGGATGATGACGCTTTTGTAAGGCATGGACATGAAGAAGCTCCTGAGAAACCTGATGGGCCATTCTAGCCCATCAGGCCATCAACTCAGGAGGTATTGCGCAAGCGTGCGCAGCCTACTCTTTCTCAAACCATTTGTAGACGAGCCCGGCTATGGCCGCGCCGATGATGGGCGCCACCCAGAACATCCACAACTGGGCGATGGCCCAGCCACCCACCATCAGCGCCGGGCCGGTGCTTCGTGCCGGATTGACCGAAGTATTGGTGACCGGAATGCTGATCAGGTGGATCAGGGTCAGGCACAGGCCGATGGCAATCGGCGCAAAGCCGGCCGGCGCGCGCTTGTCGGTGGCTCCGAGGATCACGATCAGGAACATCAGTGTGAGCACGACTTCAGTGATGAACCCGGACTGCAAGGAATAGCCGCCGGGAGAATGTTCACCAAAGCCGTTGGATGCCAGGCCATTGGCCACGTCGAAACCCGGAGCACCGCTCGCGATCAGCACCAGCACCGCAGCCGCGGCCATAGCGCCCAGGACTTGCGCAATCACGTATGCAGGCAACTCGCCAAAACTGAAACGCCCGGCAACCGCCAGGCCCACTGATACCGCGGGATTGAGGTGACACCCCGAAATATGGCCGATGGCATACGCCATGGTCAGCACGGTCAGTCCGAAGGCCAGGGCCACGCCGGCAAAGCCAATGCCCAACTCAGGAAAGCCGGCTGCCAGAACGGCCGAACCACAACCGCCCAACACCAGCCAGAAAGTGCCGATAAATTCGGCTGCGGATTTCTTCATCAAGCTCATGTGCGCTCCTCCAGGTCAATCGGGAACAGGAACGGGCATCCGGGTCCGTTGTTGTCGGCCGGGCATGCAAACCCGGCCAGCATCCAGAATAGTCCAGATTGAAACTTTTGGTAAGTACTCAGCGCCCGGGATCAGCCGGAATGTGAAAGGAAAGAAAATCTACTGGCCGGAACTTCGTTGGTTGAACCGGAATGCCGCCCGCGCTCCCAGCCAGTAACCGCCGTAGGCGCCGATGACCCACAACCACTGCTCTGTATGAATGCGGCTGAGCCAGTACACCGGCCAGGTGATGGCGGTGATGAAGTTCATGATGGACTGGACGAAGAAATTGACCAGCAGGCTGATCAGGCTCTGGTTCAGCAGGTTGGCAAGGCCCGCGAAGAAATCCTTCACCTCGCCCACTTCGATCAGCACATAGGTATAGAACGCGACCACGCCATAGAAACCGCCGCCGAACTCCATCCACTTGCTGTGCAGGAAATCGAACTTGCGCTTGCGGGGATCCAGTTCCTGGCTTAGCGTCGCGCCGTCAGTTGGCGCAGCCAAAGGATCGGGATTGCCGGTCGAAGGATCTTCCGTGCCGGGTATCGCACGGGTTGCCGAACCGGATCCGGGGTTGGCCTGCGCCCGCTGGCTCCTGCGCTCGGCCTTGCGCTGCGCCTTCCGCTGTTTCTTTTCGGCCTTGCGCGCCTGGTCATCAGCTTTCTTCCACTGCTCATATTCGCTCAGTGTCGAAGCGCCGCCCAGGTAATCCTTGCGCAGAGCCCACCAAACCAGCGCAAAACTGGTGACGGCGATGGGCGTGCCGGCTTTGAGCAGTATCCAGATGAAATGGAACATCGCGGCTCAGATCCAGCGGTCGTTTTCGGCTTTACGGTCGCTCTCTTCGGAACCCGTGTTGACCACCCCGCGCGGCTCCAGCAGCAGGATTTTGCATTCGCCATGAGCCACCGGGCGGTGCGGCACGCCCCGGGGCACGACGTAAAGGTCACCGGGCCCCAGGTCCACATTGCCGTCGTGCATTTCCAGGGTCAGCCGGCCTTCAAGGCAGATGAAGAGTTCATCGGTGTCAGCATGGTCATGCCAGATGAACTCGCCCTCGATGCGGGCCAGCTTGACCTGGTAGTCATTCAGCTCCGCCACCACGCGCGGCTGCCAGAAATCATTGAAAAGCCGGAATTTTTCCAGCAGGTTGATGGCGCTGTTCGGCATACCCTGCACCCACACTCTCGTAAATTTGGGCAAGCCTAGCACTTTAGCCGATGGTGTGGCCTGTACCGGAGGTCACGACCACCGAATGGCATGCTGAAACGGCTGCAAGGAGGGAATGCTTGCAATCGTGTTGCCGCGTCCCCAATTTTCAAGCCAATCGCAATGGC
>CBFGWJ010000264.1:0-4091 GCA_965652335.1 uncultured Gammaproteobacteria bacterium
CCGCTGTGGATACGGGTCAACCGGAGGATCACATCAACCGCGGCGGTTGCCGAGCGCCTTGGCGACGCCGGGTTCAGCGCGCAGCCGCATGCCTTTGCGTCAGAGGCGTTGCTGGTTTCACCGGCTGCCGGCGTTAGCGAATTGCCGGGGTTCGCCGAAGGCTGGTTCTCGGTACAGGATGCGGCGGCGCAACTGGCCGCCGGACTGCTGGAGGTCCGGCCCGAGGTCCAGTCTGGCATGCGCGTGCTGGATGCCTGCGCCGCACCTGGCGGAAAAACCTGCCACCTGCTGGAGTTGCATCCCGGCATCCACCTCACCGCCCTGGACGTTCACCCGAACCGCCTGCAGCGCGTGCGCGAGAATCTACTTCGCCTGCAACTGGATTGCGAACTGCTGGTTGCCGATGCCGGCGAACCTTCCACCTGGTGGAACGGCCAGCCCTTTGACCGCATCCTGCTGGATGCGCCCTGCACCGCCACCGGCGTGATCCGCCGCCACCCGGAAATCCGTCACCTGCGCCAGGCCGGGCAGCTGCAGGAAGCCGTCCGGTTACAGCAGCACCTGCTGGAGCGGCTCTGGCCGCTGCTGGCCCCCGGCGGTATGCTGTTGTATGCCACATGTTCCGTGTTCCAGGATGAAAACTCCAACCAGGTCAAAGAATTTCTGGCGAGGCACGATGATGCCGCCGAGCAGGCCATTGACACGGGTTGGGGACACGCCACTCACCCTGGACGGCAAATACTTCCGGGTGAAGCGGACATGGACGGTTTTTACTATGCCCGCCTGCGCAAGCATGTTTAGAAACAGGCTGTGGCTGTCGCTGCTGGCCACCCTGCTGCTTTCGGCTTGCAGCGACCGCAAGGGGGATTTCGGGTTTGAAATCACCGGACTGCAAAGCCGGGTTTCCGGCCTGCGCCTGCAAGTGGAACTGGAGCAGGAAATCAGGCTGAGCCAGGAGGCACGCGCGGCACTCCAGAACGGCGTGCCGCTGCATCTGGAGGTGCGTGCGGAACTTGAAACCACGAACGAAACCATTACCGCCAGCCGGCGCTTTGAAATCCGCTACATGCCACTCAGCGACCATTACCAGTTGAGTTCCGACCAGCCGGCCTACGTTCGCACGTTTCCGCGCCTGCGCCACGCCCTGGCCGAACTCGCTGAAATCGAGATGGAACTGCCGCTGCTGGATGTGGCGGATGGCGAGTACCCGCTGAGTGCGCGCAGCTGGCTGGAAAAGCGCCGGTTACCGGCGCCGATGCGCCTGCCGGCCTGGTTCTCACCCGACTGGCAGCATGATTCAGGCTGGCAAACCTGGGCGGTTTCGATTGCGCCATCGGGACCCGCTGGCGGGCAATCCAAAGACGACCAAGCTCCTGGCAGACTGGCCAGTCGATGAAGCGGCGGGCGGAACCCAGGGCTTTTCGCAGCAACCGTTCCTGGGGCACGCGATTGCTGCGCATCCTGCCGGTGACGGCGCTGATTTTTGCTTTGCTCATAGCCCTTCTGCTGGTCAGTGGCGTGCAGCAGGATGCGGCCCAAAGTCCCGCCCAAAACCCGGCATGGAGTCTCAATTCATTGCTGGAAGAGGGCTACCTGTGGGTACTGGTCGTTACCCTCGGCGCCGTGCTGATCCTGCTCTGGGCCATCGCCAGTCGCCTGTTGGTACTGGTGCGAAGGGTCAAGGCGGAAGAGCCGGGCGCCCGGCTGGCGGCCCGCTGGGTAAGGAACTTCCTGGGGCTGTCGATTCCACCCGCGCTGATCGTGTACTTCTTCTCCGCCTGGTTTCTCTCCAGCACTATCGACAGCTGGTTTGATGTGCAGGTGGAACAGGCGCTGGCCGACTCCCTGGCGCTGGGTCAGCAATTCCTCGATACGCGCACACTGGAAGTGCGCAACCAGCTGCGGGAAACCGCCGACGGCCTGCGCGAACTGCGCGAGGGTGGCGACCTGTTGCGGCGGGAGCTGCTCGAACGGGTGCGGGCCAGCGGCCCGCTGGAACTGACGGTGATGGGTGCGGACGGCACGCTGGTCGCCACGGCCAACATCAACGCCCTGACCGGCCTGCCGGAGCGCCCCGGCGATTTTGCCCTGCTGCAGGCACAGGAGCGCGGTGAATACGCCGCCGCCGAACCCACCGCCGAGGGCGGCCTGCAGATCCGCGTGCTCAGCTGGTTGCCGCCCGAAGTCCCCGGCGACCAGGCGCGCATCCTGCAAGCCATCTACCCGCTGCCGCCCGACATCACCGAGCTGGCCAGCTCCATTGAACAGGAGTACTACCGCTACCAGAATGTCAGCTACCTGCGTAATTCCCTGAAGCAGAGCTTCCTGCTGATTCTCTCGCTGGTCCTGCTGCTGACAATACTGCTGGCCATCCTGGCCGCGCTCAATGCCGCGCGGCGCATGGTGGCGCCGCTGTCGCGCCTGTCGCGCGCCACGCACGAAGTGGCGGCCGGCGATTTCGCCCAGCGCGTGGCAGCCGGCGACAAGGACGAGATCGGCTTCCTGGTCGGTTCCTTCAATGACATGACCAATGCCCTGCAGGAAGCCAGCCAGTCGGCCGAGGAAGCGCGCGCCCGCCTGCAGGAGCAGGGCGACTATCTCGAAGCCGTATTGGGCAACTTGTCGTCAGGCGTCCTCACGCTCGATCATGATGGCCTGATCGTGCGCGCCAACCGGGCCTGCCGGAACATTCTCGGCATAAGTGGCGATCGCGATTCCAGCCCGGCAACCCTGCAGCAGTGGGTGGAGCATCTGCCTTACCTGCGCCCCCTGGCCGACACGATAGAGCAGCAAAGCCGAAGTGGCCGCAGCAGCTGGCAGCAGGAAATCCGCTTGCAGAACGCAAAGAACCCCCTGGTCCTGCTGGCCCGCGGCTCCGGGCTGGCGGACCATGGCCAGGTGGTGGTGTTTGACGACGTCACGGTGCTGAACCAGGCACAGCGTGAAGCGGCCTGGGCCGAGGCGGCGCGGCGCCTGGCGCATGAAGTGAAGAACCCCCTGACCCCCATCCGCCTCGCCGCCGAGCGCCTGCACATGAAGCTCGCCAGCAAGCTGGATGCGGCGGACAGCGCGCTGCTGGACAAGGCCTCCAGTACCATCGTCGCGCAGGTGGAAGCGCTGCGCACCCTGGTGGATGCCTTTGGCGATTACGCCCGTGAGCCGGTGCTGAACCGCGAGACCGTCGACCTGAACGAACTGATCAGGGAGGTGGTGACGCTCTACCAGCAGGGCGACAGCCGCACGGTGTTTGAATTGCAGCTGGAGGCCGATCCGGGCGAACTGAAGGCCGATGCCGGCCGGCTGCGCCAGTTGCTGCACAACCTGTTGCGCAACGCCCAGGAAGCCGCAACCCAGAAAAATGTGAATGATGCCGGCGCCCGCATCCGCATCTCAACCCGCCTGCTCGACTTTGAAAACAGTACCTGGCTGCAATGTGAAATCCATGACCAGGGAGCGGGTTTCCCGGACGCCGTGCTGCAACGTCCCTTTGAGCCCTACGTCACCCACAAACCGGGAGGCAGCGGGCTCGGCCTGGCCATCTGCCGCAAGATCATCAGCGAACACGATGGCCGCATCACCCTGCACAACCACCCGGAGGGTGGCGCGCTGGTGACCATGCTGCTGCCGTGCACGAACTGACGGCGAGGCGGGCATATTTGGTCTTCCTATGTGGCTTGCCTTGCAATAGAATCAATTGACTTTCATAGCCAGACCACTCGCTGGAAGTCCTGGTCCCGCGCAGTTTCCCGTGGGACGTGTTTTGATACCTGACCAACAAGAATCCAGCTTTCCAGAAAGGGGGAATCATGTCTTACCTCAACCGCTGCGGGGCGCTGCTCCTGAGTTTATTTTTGGCTGCGTCCGCGCATGCTGCCATGCCTTCGCCCGGCATTGATGCCGGTTTCCAGCCCAACCTTGGCCAATTCGATGAGCGTGTGGCGTTCTGGGCCGAAGGTGACGGCATCGACCTGTTCGTGACCACACGCGGAGAGCTGGTGCATCGCTTGCGTGGGCCGGGTGAACACGACTGGGTGCTGGTGGAACGCCTGGAAAATACATCGACGTTGCAACCGCTGGCAACGGCCCTGACG